>JAJYGL010000195.1 GCA_021790625.1 Pseudomonadota bacterium
TTCTTTAGACATAAATAAAATCTTTCAACCGGGTCTAGCGTGAGCCAAGACCACCGCCCTTAAAGTTGGCTTTTTTCAGCAAGCCTTCATATTGATGGGTCATGACATAGGCTTGCACCTGCGCCATGAAGTCCATCGTTACCACCACGATAATCAGCAATGACGTTCCGCCGAAATAAAATGGGGCATTAAATTTAACAATCAAAAACTCTGGCACCAAGCATACCAAGGTAATATACAGAGCACCCACCAACGTCAACCGCGACATAATTTTATCAATATAGCGAGAAGTCTGTTCACCTGGACGAATCCCGGGCACAAATGCACCGCTTTTCTTCAAATTATCTGCTGTTTCTTTTGGGTTAAAAACCAGCGCCGTATAAAAGAAACAGAAGAAAATGATCGCTGAAGCATACAAAATCACATAAATAGGTTGTCCGGGGGACAACATCGAGGCTGCGTCCTTCAGCCATTTCATGGCAGGATAACTACCAAACCAGCCGGCCAATGTCGCCGGAAACAAAATAATACTGGAAGCAAAAATCGGCGGAATAACGCCCGACATGTTCAGTTTCAACGGTAAATAAGAACTTTGTCCACCATATACTTTGTTTCCAACCTGACGCTTGGCGTAATTGACCAGAATTTTACGCTGCCCACGCTCAACAAAAACCACCAACCCGGTTACCGCCACCACAGCGACAAAAAGCAGGATGACAACCGGAATCGAAAATGCACCCGTTGAAGTCAACTCCAACGTCCCCCCGATAGCATGCGGAAGACCCGCAACGATACCGGAAAAAATAATCATCGAAATACCATTTCCCAAACCGCGCTCAGTAATCTGTTCCCCCAACCACATCAAAAACATCGTACCGGCGAGCAATGTCATCACCGCTGTGACACGAAACGCAAAACCTGGATGCTCGACCAAGCCTGGTTGAGATTCAAGTGCAAGCGCAATGCCGAAGCCCTGCACAAAAGCCAGAACCACGGTACCATAGCGTGTGTACTGCGTAATTTTGCGTCGCCCCGATTCACCCTCTTTCTTCAATGCCTCCATCTGAGGAGAAAGCACTGTCAGCAATTGCATGACTATCGAAGATGAAATATAGGGCATGATGCCCAATGCAAAAACAGTAAACCTTGATAACGCCCCGCCACTGAACATGTTAAACATGCCCAGTATTCCATTCTGCTGGGTGCGAAACAAATGCGCCAGCGCCAAGGGATTAATCCCTGGCACAGGAATATGCGCACCAATGCGGTAGACAACCAGCGCGCCAAGCAGAAACAGCAAACGCTGTTTCAGATCAGCAAACTTGTCAGCCGTACCGGCTGTATTGGCGGTAGCCAAAATCAATCCGCGCAGCTGCCGCCGGCAGCTTCAATGGCTTGGCGAGCACCTTTGGTCACGCGTATTCCACGCAAAACCACAGCCCGCTGAATATCGCCAGACAGAACGACCTTCGCGCCCCGCACGCCGACGGGCACGACGCCAGCCAATTTAAGCACCTGCAAATCAATTTCCTGAACGGGTAACTTGGCGATTTCACTCAACAAAACCTGCGCTGTGTCTGCAGCAGTCATCGATACGAAACCACGCTTTGGCAAGCGACGCTGCAATGGCATCTGGCCGCCTTCAAAACCAACCTTATGGAAGCCACCTGCACGCGATTTCTGGCCTTTATGTCCACGGCCACACGTTTTACCCAAACCGCTACCGATACCTCTACCGACGCGACGGGCCACTTTTCGGCTGCCAACCCCAGGGTGTAAAGAATTCAATTTCATCTATGCCTCACATTTGAGAAGATAAGAGACGCGATTCAACATCCCACGGTTGGCAGGCGTATCAAGAACCTCTACACAATGATTGACCCACCGCAAACCCAAACCGCGCACACAGGCACGATGAGTCGGTTTTGTACCAATCAGGCTTTTAATCAATGTCACTTTAACTTTTTTGGGCGTGCTCATTGTTTACTCCAGAATCTCAGCAATGGTCTTGCCGCGTTTGGCCGCAATTTCTGCGGGTGTGTTCAACTGCATCAAACCATGAATCGTGGCGCGTACAACATTATATGGGTTGGCAGAACCAATACACTTGGCCAGCACATTGTGCACCCCCATCACTTCAAACACGGCACGCATCGGGCCACCGGCAATAATACCCGTACCATCTGACGCCGGTTGCATATACACCACAGCCGCACCATGACGACCAATGACAGGGTGATGCAATGTTCCGTTCCTGAGGTTTATTTTATGCATCTTCCGGCGCGCCTCATCCATCGCTTTCTGAACGGCAACCGGCACTTCACGGGATTTACCTTTACCCATGCCAATACCGCCATCTCCATCGCCAACCACTGTCAGCGCAGCAAAACCAAGAATACGACCACCCTTTACCACCTTGGTCACGCGGTTGACGGCGACCATCTTTTCACGCAAGCCATCTGCGCTTTCCTGTTGCCCGGATTCAATCTTAGCCATAATGTCCTCTTAGAATTTCAGACCGTTTTCGCGGGCAGCGTCAGCCAGAGCCTTGACACGACCGTGATAATGAAAACCCGAACGATCAAAAGCCACCATTTCTATCCCCAGTTGGCGCGCCTTGTCAGCAATGCGCTTGCCGACAGCGGCCGCAGCATCCTTGTTACCGCCATGCGGAACAGCGGCCCGAACATCAGGCTCAAGTGTTGAAGCGCTGGTCAGCACGACACCGCCGGTTGAATCGATAATCTGAGCATAAATATGGCAATTAGAACGAAATACGACCAAACGATTGACATCCTGACCTGCAATCCGAGCTCGAGTCTTGCGCGCTCTGCGCAAACGTGCAACAAATTTATCCATGACAAATGCCCCGTATTATTTCTTCTTGGTTTCTTTAATCTTCACAACCTCATCGGAATATCGAACACCCTTGCCCTTATAAG
>JAJYGL010000011.1:0-2796 GCA_021790625.1 Pseudomonadota bacterium
GCACTGAAAGTCAAGAACAATTTTTGGTTGTTATACATGAAGATGCGTTTGGTCAATTCTTTTTGCAAGCGGGTGATGACCATCGTGGCTTCTTCACCTGGAGTATCTGGCAACACCACGACAAATTCTTCACCACCGAATCTGCCCACGACATCCATGGCGCGCAAAGTGTCACGGATGATGCGCACCACATGAATCAGTGCTTCGTCACCGGCATTGTGCCCATGTTCGTCGTTCAGTTTTTTGAAATCGTCCAGATCGAGTAATGCAACACTCAATGCGGTGCCCTGGCGGTCTGCACGAGCCTGCTCGCGTTCGATGGCATCTTCCAGGCCGCGTCGATTCAGGCTGTTGGTGAGCTGATCATGGCTGGCCATGGCGCTCAATTCCGCCAATTCGGATTCCAGGGCGCGAATGCGAGCTTCAGCATTTTCGGCCTCTGTGCGCGCACTTAACATTTGATCGCGTGATTGCAGCGCTTCTTTCTGCATGTGCCGCGTATCGCGCATGACGTCGTTCAAAATCGTGTTCAGTTCGCTGATATGTTGTGCTTGCGAAATTTTTTGTGAATACATATCCATTTTGCCGTGATAATCGCCGGTGCTGGCAGCCACGCCACCCAGGCGGTCGATGAAGATGGCAATCATGTTTTTGACAGTCAGCTTGGCTTCTGACAGACTGTCTTTCAGGGTTCCCTGTTTGTAGATGACTTCTTTCAGGCTTTGTGAGGCGTCTTCCAGTGCGCGGTAATTGATGGGGCCTTCAATCAGATTTTTGACCACGTTGATCTGTCCGCGCAGCCAGCTGTCATCTTCCAGCAGAAATGCCACATTATCCAACAGCAGGCGAAACAGACGTAGCAGCATTTCTTGTTGTTCATTGATATCACTGCTTTTGAGCTCAATCCGGAAACACATCTGCTTCAATCGGTTACCTAATTCCGCCAGTTCATTTTCATTTTCGGCAGCACGAATGGCTTCACCCAATGCAGCAGCCTCGGCCGCCAGTTCGGGCACATTGGCCAGCAAGGTGGCGACCGCGAAGGTTAGGGTGCGATGCAACAAATCCCGCAGTTGTTTCATCTGTGCATGATGTGAGCTGCTTTTTTCTACGACGACTGCAGCGGTTGCTTGTTTTTGTTGCGGCTGTTTCAATGTGTTCAGGACGTCCAGCAAGCTGGTTTCATACTCTTGCCAGTTGCTTTTTTTTGCTTCGCGTAGCAAGCGTTTGCCCAGCAAGGAAAGTTCTCCCGTTGCCTGACTTAGTTGGGTAGCAAAATTTTCCAGCACATTTTCCGCAGCAGCTGTGGGTGAAACACCGGCGATTTCATTGTAAATGGCGCGATAGGCTTCGGGCGTTGGCGTGATGCGTTGAACGGCAAGGCGACGAAAAGCCTCTTTGGCAATTTCTGCAGGTGTTTGGGTTGATTGGTCTTTCATGATTGCGCTCGCTTCCGTGCTATCAGAACAAAACTGACGTTGTTACTTGTTATGATAGTGGACAAAAGAAAAGGCAAAGGGTGGAATAACGGTAGTAAAAGCGATTACTTTAGACAAACAAAAAAACAGAGCGAATTTTTCGTCTGTTTTTTGGGGATCGACGACAACAATATGGTGAAATATCGCAATCAAGGGCAAGAATTGAACCATCCACCTCAAGAAACAAGTTTGTTTTTCATCGCGTAGTACATGAGTTCGGCGTTATTTTTCAGTTTCATTTTTTGTAGTAATCGGGAGCGGTACATACTGATGGTTTTTACTGAAAGGTTTAGTTCTTTACCGATATCACTGACGCACTTTCCAGAAGCAATCATGGTCAGGGTTTGATATTCACGGTCGGAAAGAATTTCGTGAGGTGCGGCCTGATGATCGCCAGTGATTTGCTCAGCCAGCGCTTGTGCAAGTTCTTTACTGATGTACTTGCGTCCGACCAAAACTTCCCGAATGGCGACCACCAACTCATCCGGCGCGCTTTGTTTGTTCAGATAACCGGAAGCGCCCGCTTTCAGAGTTCGCACAGCATATTGATCTTCCTTGTGCATGGAAAGTACCAACACTTTGATTTCTGGTGCTTCTTTGCGAATCTGTTTCAGAATTTCTATGCCTCCGCGTTCAGGCATGGATAAATCCAACAACAAAATGTCGAATTCGCCCTTACGGGCAAGACGGATGGCTTCATGCCCGTTGTCGGCATCCCCTGTGCAGATCATGTCCGACGTTTCGGCCAATATTTGTTTTACGCCTTCGCGTACGATGGCATGATCATCAATGACGAATACTCGAATTGTTTTACTCATTTTTCTATTTCGGCTTTCTGTTCCAACGGTATTTGAATAAAAAGACGCGTTCCCTTTCCCATTTCGGATTCTATGCGTAAATCGCCGTGCAGGGAAGCCACTCGCTCCGTCATGCCGCGTATGCCAAAGGAATCAGGCTTGTTTTGCTCGGATTTTTTCATTCCTTGTCCATTGTCGGTAATGTGCAAATAGAGCGATTGATGGTTAACAGACAGGTTGGCGCGTACTTCGCTGGCTTGCGCATGCTTGCTGACATTGGTCAGCGCTTCCTGAAAAATACGAAAAATAGCGGCAGATGTGGTGTCATCCAACGCAATTTCTTCCAGGTTTCTGTGAAAATGACAGGTAATACCTGACAAACGTTCAAATTCAGTTGCCTGCCATTCGATGGCGGCAATCAACCCGAAGTCCAGCACACTAGGGCGCAAGTCTGCAGCAATCCGGTGGATGGAATCGATGGTACGATCCAGAAGGTGGGTAGCGTAGTCAATTTTCTCACG
>JAJYGL010000011.1:3543-14180 GCA_021790625.1 Pseudomonadota bacterium
AAAAAATCGGCCAAAAAAATCCGGGGTATATTCCGGAAAAATATCTTCGAATTTCAGAGAGCGCAATCGAAAAAGCGAGTATTGCAAATTTTCTAGTGCCGGGTAATTGGCATACAGCAAAGATGAATTGTCCATGTCAACACAGTACACCTCATCCCGCACCTGATCGAGCGCACGCAATGACCACGCCGGAGCACACTCCAGATCAGGCAGGGAAGGGGTATTTTGCATCAAGCAACCTCAGGCAACCATCATACCTCCGCACCAAGAATCATGACCAGTCGTCGCCGCCACCGAAATCACTGCCGCCAGCGCTGCTGCCATCGTCCCACGAGCCGGCATCATTGACACCAAAATCGCTGCCGCCCATGTCATTGTTCACGGAAGAACCCCAGTTGCCGTCATCGTTCGTCGGCACGGCATTGTGATCGCCATCGAGAAAATGATGCGCCAGTTCTTCACCTGCCACCATGCCTACACCTACGGCGGCACCCGTGGCAAGTCCGGACATGATTCCCGAACCCGCACCGCCTCCCATCATTCCGCCACCCATTGTTCCTCCTCCCATGGGGGACATCGGGCCGGTACCATAAGGATTGTTCATCATGCCGTTGGGTTGGTACGGGTTACCCTGAATAACGCCGGTACTGCGGGCGGAAAACAAACGAATAATCGCAAACACGAGAAAAATGCCCGCGATTCCCATTAGCATCAGTCCCCAGGGAAACCCGGTCCGATGTGGTGCGGTCACGCCGGAGTTTGCCGTACCTGATGCCGCAAGACTGGCTTCCAGAGCATGCACGCTAGCAGGCTTGGCAAAAGACAGAGCCGGATCGAGCTGCTCCGCACGCGCCAGTTCACTGCGGGCAAGATTCAGCTTGCCGTCACGGGATAATATCTCTGCATCGATATAATGTGCCTTTGCACTGTCAGGATGCTGTTGCAGTACCGTCTGCATCATCTGTTCTGCCTGCGCAAAATGACCGGCATTTGCCGCTGCATACACTTCATGAACTGTTGGAGCATCAGCCATTGCGGGCAGACTGGCCGTGAACAGTAAACCAGCACCTAATACACCTGTCATCCAGTTTCGCAACATAAACACCTCGCCAAAATAATCTACCGGAGTACCGATATGGGTACGACATGGGTTAAAAACAAGAGCAATCATGGTTACACAGTTTTGTTGCAGAAATTCGATCTGGCTTACAATCAGCTTTCAACGCTTCGACTTTCTTTATTAAAGACAGTTCCATTCATCCATTCAGTATGGTAAATGGATAACTGGACATGCCACAGGATGCTATTTAACATAATATACATTTTACGAAGTTTGGTATATCAACGGCCATGTGGGAATGGAATGCAAGGCGTGACTCGCAGCCAAGGGTTTATTCTTCTTGGCAAGGGGCTCAACGCGGCAGTTTGCACGCCCTTCGCTTGTTTTGATACGCAATATGCAGTGGAGATCGAATTATCATTGGAACCAGCCCGGCTTTTGCGTAAAATTGCCGCCATGATCCGCATCAACCGCACCCTCGCCATCCGGGAAGACGAAATCGAGGAACAGTTCGTCCGTGCTTCCGGCCCCGGCGGACAGAATGTAAACAAAGTGTCCACTGCGGTACAGTTGCGCTTTGACGTTGCGCATTCTCCTTCGCTGCCGGAAGATGTTCGCGCCAGGCTGATTTTATTAGCTGGACGGCGTATCGGGCAGGACGGCATGCTCACCATCGAGGCGCAGCGTTTCCGCAGTCAGGGGCGTAATCGCGACGACGCGCGGGCCCGTTTGGCCGAACTCGTTCGGCAGGCGAGCGAGAAGCCAAAAATCCGCCGGGCAACACAACCCACTAGAACTTCGCAGCAACGGCGGCTGGAAGACAAGCAGCGTCACGGCGCGATCAAGAAACAGCGCAGGAATGTCGCGGAATGAGCCTGACTTCGCCACACACAACGGGGCGCAACTTGCCGGTGGAACGGTTTATTTGTTGCCGCCAATATAACTTCTGAACGAGCGGCGCGAGCCGGGGCTTTTTTTTTCTGGGTGATGATGCCCTTTACCGCCGACAAACCGGCGATCGGCGCGTCTTCATCAAGGGTGATTTTCAACAAACTGTTAGGGATGAACCCGCAAGATAATACCATCCTGTTTGACTGGCTTTGGCCACAACACCGGCCACAAGCGCCAGGCAAAGATGCATAATGATAACCAGACCAGTATGCCGCCAGCGATAATCAGCGCATGAATCGCCAGCATGAAGCCCGCGACGTATCCCCACAAACCCAAATTGACCAGCGCCATTTGTAACCATGGCCAGTACCCCATGCGTATGGGTTGTACGGTAAACCGTGGCAGCATGTGGGCGCCGAGGCCGTAGACGAGCATCAGCAAAAAACCGATGGTCATCAAATGCAAAGCCACTGGTCGTGTGGGACCGTCTGACAGCAAACTGCCCTGAATGACCAACCCCAATCCAGCCAGCGTAAGGTAAACGACAGCCAGCACGGCAAACCAGCGGTTGTCCTCTGACATTAGAATGCCGGCATTTTGTCCCTGACTCG
Source organism: Pseudomonadota bacterium (assembly GCA_021790625.1). Lineage (GTDB taxonomy): Bacteria > Pseudomonadota > Gammaproteobacteria > Burkholderiales > Sulfuriferulaceae > Sulfuriferula. The sequence goes on from JAJYGL010000011.1 coordinate 6,106, forward strand.
CCATGCGCGCTGGGGCTTGGCTCACCCATTCCCGCGCTTGAGCGATGGTTGGTATCCCTAACCCACGCAATTCGCCGTCAATAACGAGCGCGGGGACGGTCTTGATGCGCAGGCGACTGATCAATTCCCGACCTTCTGGTTGCGTGGCATCGACAACAGCATAATCCACCTGTTTTTCTGTCACGACTTGTTGCCAGACCTGTTCGGCCTGTCTGCACGACTGGCACCAGGCAGACACCAACAATTCGACTTTCATATCAACTCCCAACCATTTGATTTGACCAGAACTTTATAAAATCCGGGCTAATCCTGACAGCGCATGCACTGCACGTCATAGCGTTCTATCCATTTTTTCAGGGCGTCCTGCGCTGCCTGTCCTGTCCACAAATGCTGCAGCGCAGCTTTGGCGTCATCTGGACGTAACTGTACCAGCCAGGCGTCATGGTAAGGATCGATATTGATCAGGTTGGGATTGGCCAGTACGGCTTCATTGCGAGCAACGATGGTGCCGGGACAGGGTGCGGGTATGCCGCCTGCCCATTTACCGGATTCGATACGTGCCATGGGTTTTTTTTGTGCTCGCCAAGTGCCGGGTTCTTTTATCCAGACGTACTGAACTTTTCCAGACATGGTTTGCGCAGGGTCAGTCAGCCCAATCGTGAACAGTCCATTTTCTTCCGGTCGCACCCAGACATAGTCCAGATCATAATACAGGTCGTCCGGTAATTCACAACCACGAAATTCTCCCATGATCAGCTCCACGGTCCTTTTGGTTTGACAGTCAATATAATGTTGGCTGCAAACAGTGCAATACCGACATAAGACAGTGACCCGCCCAGCAATACCAGCCAGTTCGTCAGCGTCAACCAGCCGGCAATCATCAGTGGTAATCCTGCGTTGGCAAAATACAGTTGCCAGGTTGCCATGCGTTCAGAATACAAAGTTTTGCCGGAAAAACGGGGCAGCACGTGCAAGGCAATGCCATATACCATCATCAGAATGAACCCCAATAGCATGATGTGGCCATGTATACGTGGCACATCACCTGGAATAAGACCTGGGTCGGCCAAGAACGTCAGCGCTACTCCACCGCCCAATAATCCGTAAGCCAGCCCGATTGTAATAAACCATCGGTTACGTTTATGCATGAAAGTGGCTCCTTGTGTTACGATGCTTCCATCATAACATCAGCACAGGATACGCTGTCTTGATGTAGATCAATTAGCTGTATCAACTGGCTGCATCAATTGGCCAGATCAACTTGCCGAATCAATGAGATGAAACAGTCCGAATCAAAAATTACTGCGAACGCTGCTGTAAAAACAGGCTCGAAAATCGCGCTCGACACCAGTCAGTTTCGTTTGGTTCCCCTGTTTCGGGATATCGAACACACCACATTGACCGATATCGCCGCCCACGCCAGATGGCGCAACATCAATGCCGGAGAAACGCTTTTTTCGCAAGGCGATGCGGGCAAACATTTTTTTCTGATCAAATCCGGCACCGTCAAATTATACCTGCTGTCTGAAAATGGGCAAGAACACACACTGGAAATCATCGGTCGCGAACGTACGTTTGCTGAAGCGGTGATGTTCATGGGGGGTAATTATCCCGTCTATGCCAGTGCATTGGAAAACAGTCGCCTGATCGCATTCGATTCCACCCATTTTCGCCGTTTGTTACAAGATAACCCACGCCTGTGTTTGAGCCTGCTCGCCGCCATGAGTCGGCAATTACACGCGCTAGTGGCTGATATCGATCGCATCAGTCTGCAAAGTGGCACCCAGCGCTTGACGCAATATTTGCTAGCCCAACCCGCACATACGCATGACAACCGCCGTGTGTTACAATTACCGGCCAGCAAACAGGCCATCGCATCGTTGCTGGATATTCGCCCGGAAACCTTGTCACGCATTTTTTCCAGATTGACCGAAGAAGGCTTGCTGCGGGTTGAAGGCGATACAGTTACCATTTTGGCCGTCAACCGACTGAATCAGATGTAATGCTCAATATTCATGCTTTACTTAACCCCGCACACCCGGATATCGGCGTCGCGCTATTGACAGCGCTCCTGCTGGGGTTGGTGCATGGGGTGATTCCCGACGAGCACACCTGGCCGATTACGTTTAGCTATGCCATGGGCAGTTATTCGACGCGCCGTGGTTTATTTGCCGGATTGCTGTTTTCCCTGACCTTTACCCTGCAGCGTGCCATTGCCTGTGAATTGGCCTGGTATGGCCTGTCGCACTGGATGCAAAATGATAACCTGAACCGTATTTTGCTCATCATTATCGGAATACTGATGACTGCAGGCAGCGGGTTGATGCGAGAAAAAGGAAAAGAGACGCCGCATCGTCACCCTGTTCTGGATGGTTTGACCAGCAGCATGCCCGCATTACATGGCTTTATTGCCGGATGGGGTTTTGGTGCTTTTGCGCTGATTCTGTATACCACGCTGGCACCCGCAATGCCCAGTGCAGCCTGGGGTTGGTTGCCGGGCGCGCTGTTTGGCCTGGGTACTGCCATCATTCAGGCAACGGCAGGTGCTTTTTTTGGTCGTCTGGCCGCAAGCAGGAAACTCTCGACGGAAGACCTGCGCAGTCTTGCCCTGTTCACCGCTGCCCGAACCCTGCGCTTTGGTGGTATCGCTTATATGGTGGCTGGATTATCCAGTATCTTGTGGCCGGAACTGGCGCACTGGCAACTGAATACGCATATTCCCATGTATGGCATCGACCATTTGGATATCCCGCTCATTATTGCCATTACAGGGGTAATCATTGTGGGATTGGGCAGTTTTTTTTCCCGTCTGCGCCAACTGTCATCCCTGCCCCGCCCCCAATAAAGCCGCTGCTCCATTCTCACCTGGTCACGACGGTGGTTTGGCGCGCTCTCTCATAAATCCTCGTTTGCGAGAGACCGCGCCAGCACTTTGGCGCACGATTTTTTTCCTGTTTCAATGGGAGCCCCCTACTTGAAATTTCGTGCCGGTATCCCAATTTTTGGCACACCTTTCATCGATGCACTATCTGGAGTCTGAACCACATGAATGCAACCGCACAAAAAGAAACCTTGGGATTTCAAACCGAAGTCAAACAACTCTTGCAACTGATGATTCATTCGCTGTACAGCAATAAAGAAATCTTTCTGCGCGAACTCATCTCGAATGCGTCAGACGCTGGCGACAAACTTCGTTTCGAAGCATTGGCCGACAATGCGTTGTGGGAAAATGACAGTGAACTGAAAATCCGCGTTGCTTACGACAAGGAAGCCGGTACCATTACCATCGCTGACAATGGCATTGGCATGACGCGTCAGGAAGTCATCGACAACATTGGTACGATTGCGCGTTCCGGCACACGGCAGTTCTTTGAGAGCCTGTCCGGCGACAAGGCGCAAGACAGCAATCTGATTGGCCAGTTCGGCGTTGGTTTTTACTCGGCTTTTCTGGTGGCAGATAAAGTGACTTTGACTACCCGTCGCGCCGGACTGGGTGCCGAACATGGCGTGCGCTGGGAATCCGACGGTGGAGGTGATTACACACTGGAAAATATCGACCGCCCCGCACGTGGTACCGAAGTTATATTGCATCTGCGTGCTGACAACGAAGCGCTGCTGAGCAGCCATCGTATCCAGTCCATTATTCGTAAATATTCTGACCACATCACGCTACCCATCGTGATGAAAAAAGAAGAATGGGATGCGGACAAGCAGGAAACCGTGGTCAAGGATGAAGACGAAGTCATCAATCAAGCGTCGGCGTTGTGGGCACGCGCTCGCAATGAAATCACGCAGGAACAGTACGACGAATTTTATAAACACATTTCCCATGATTATGAGGCGCCATTGGCGCACGTGCATGCCAAGGTGGAAGGTAAACAGGAATATACCCAGTTGCTGTACATCCCTGCCCGCGCGCCGTTTGATTTGTGGGATCGTGAACAGCGTCATGGCATCAAATTGTATGTGCGGCGCGTGTTCATCATGGATGATGCAAAACAGTTGATGCCGGTGTATTTGCGTTTTGTGCGTGGGGTCATCGACTCCAATGATTTACCGCTGAATGTATCGCGCGAAATTTTGCAGGAAAGCCGTGACATCGATGCGATTCGTGCCGGTTCGGTCAAAAAAGTGCTGGGCATGCTGGAAGACCTGGCACAAAACCAGGCTGAAAAATTCGCCACATTCTGGAAAGAGTTTGGTCAGGTGCTCAAGGAAGGCGTCGGCGAAGACTACAGCAACAAAGAGCGTATCGCCAAATTATTGCGTTTTGCCTCGACCCACAGCGACACGGCCGATCAGAACGTGACATTGAGCGATTATGTGGCGCGCATGAAAGAAGGCCAGGACAAGATTTATTATGTCACCGCCGAGACTTTCGCGGCTGCCAAGAGCAGCCCGCACCTGGAGTTTTTCCGTGCCAAAGGCGTGGAAGTCCTGCTTTTGTCTGATCGGGTAGATGAATGGATGCTATCTTACCTGACCGAATTCGACGGCAAACCGTTGCAATCGGTAGCCAAGGGCGCGCTTGATCTGGACAAGCTGGCTGACGAAGCAGAAAAAGAAGAGCAAGCACAACAGGCTGATGCGCACAAACCTTTGGTTGAACGCATCAAAACCACATTGGGTGAACAAGTCAAGGATGTGCGCATTACACATCGCTTGACGAGTTCCCCGGCGTGTCTGGTCGCCGATGAACACGATATTTCCGGCAATCTCGAACGCATGCTCAAGGCAGCAGGACAAAAGGGACCTGGCAGCAAGCCCATTCTGGAAATCAATGTCAAACATCCGCTCTTGCAACGGTTGGAAGCACAAAGTGATGACGCGCGCTTTACCGATCTGAGTCACATTTTGTTTGATCAGGCATTATTGGCCGAAGGCGGACAACTCGAAGACCCGGCCGGGTTTGTGCAACGACTGAATGCGGTGTGGCTGAACGCTTAAGGAACCGCTGATTTATTCCTCCATGAACCGCGTTGCGGGTCAAATCGGGAAGATCGCGACGCGTACGGCGCAGGTCGTAGCTGAGACTTTGACACCAAGCCGTACAAGAAAGCGAGCACCCGATTTGACCGCAACCCGCATGGGACGGGGTTTGGCGGGCGAACTGCCGTGTTGTGTCTCTTGTCAAGGAGAATAACCCTTGACTGCGAGCCACGCCTTGCATTTCATCCCGCCAGACCGCCGTCGCGGTCATGTGGGAATAGATCAGCGGTTCCTTAATATGCGGTCAGGCTTCGTCCGTCAGGGCGAGGTCTGATTTCAATAGCTTTTTGATGGTATCAGCGTCAAAACCGCGCGACCATAAATATCGCCATTGCCGCGCCTGATCTGTCGTATTTTTTGGCAAGGCTGTAAATTTTTTTTGCCAGACCTGACGTGCCCGTTCGTACTCCGTGTCACGCAGGGCAGCGTCAGCGTCGAGTAGCAGATTTTCTGCGATGCCTTTTGTCCGCAATTCGTGCAGGATTTTTTGACGGCCGTAACGTGGTTGCCGGACGTGCACCAATGCCTCGACATACCGCGCATCGGACAACAATCCTTCAGATTCCAGATCATTCAATAATGTTTGCAGCAGCGAATTGTCTACCGCATCGGTCGTCAGTTTTTGTGCCAGCTCCTGACGGCTGTATTCACGACGCGACAAGGCGCGCAGCGCCTGTTCGCGCAATGTGGCAGCATCAGACGGTTTCGCTGACTGAATCATCGGATGATACGGCCATGCCATGCACGCCAAGGGCTGCGCGCACCTTGTTTTCTATTTCACGTGCTACCGCAGGATGTTCGCGTAAGTACTCGCGGGCATTATCTTTTCCCTGTCCGATTTTTTCGCCGTTGTAAGCGTACCAGGCGCCAGATTTGTCAATAAATTTTGCGTTGACGCCCAACTCGATAATCTCACCTTCACGTGAAATGCCCTCGCCGTACAGGATATCAAATTCGGCCTGCTTGAATGGTGGGGCAACCTTGTTTTTGACGACTTTGACCTTGGTTTCCGAACCGATGATTTCTTCACCCTTTTTGATGGATCCCGTGCGGCGGATATCGAGGCGTACGGAAGCGTAAAATTTCAGTGCATTGCCACCCGTTGTGGTTTCCGGATTACCAAACATGACGCCAATCTTCATGCGAATCTGATTGATGAAGATAACCAGCGTATTGGTGCGCTTGATATTGCCGGTGAGTTTGCGCAGCGCCTGACTCATTAGTCGCGCCTGCAACCCCATGTGTGAATCACCCATTTCGCCTTCGATTTCTGCTTTTGGTGTCAGCGCGGCAACCGAATCGATGACTACGATATCTACCGAGCCGGAGCGCACCAGCATATCGGCGATTTCCAACGCCTGTTCACCCGTATCTGGCTGCGAAATCAACAGATCCGATGTGTTGACCCCCAGTTTTTGCGCATACTGCGGATCAAGTGCATGCTCAGCGTCAATGAATGCGGCTGTGCCGCCCATTTTCTGCATCTCGGCAATTACTTGCAGCGTGAGTGTGGTTTTGCCAGAAGATTCCGGACCATAAATTTCAACCACTCGACCCCGTGGCAATCCGCCCACGCCCAACGCAATATCCAGACCGAGCGAACCGGTTGATACCACTTGAATGTCGTTGACGACCTCGCCATCACCAAGGCGCATGATGGAACCTTTACCAAAGGCCTTTTCAATTTGCGCCAGAGCTGCTGCCAATGCCTTGCTTCTATTTTCATCCATAGTCTGTTTCCCGTTCTTTGAAGTTTTGCGCAACATCAAGTTCGAAGCGCACCATCATGACAATAATTCAATTAAACCGCGTAACGCTGCTGCCACTGCGCGTGCGCGGACTTCTTCCCGATCACCGGGAAAACGACAGGTCGTCTGCAATGCCGTGCCATCATCGAGCAACCAGCCGATACAAACCAGACCGACCGGTTTTTCTGCTGTTCCACCGCCGGGGCCGGCCACACCGGAAATTGCCAGTGCGATGTTGGCTTCACTGCATTCCATGGCGCCATGCGCCATTTCGCGCACCACAGGTTCGGATACAGCACCGTGCGTATTGAGTGTATCAGTCAATACACCCAACAGCACCTGCTTCATTGCGTTGCTGTACGTAATAAGACCGCCGATATACCAGGCTGAACTGCCGGGGATATCGGTCAGCACCTTGCCAACCCAACCCCCGGTGCATGATTCTGCCGTAACCAGCATTCGTCCGCTACTTTCCAGCAAAGCGCCTGTCTGCATTGCCAAAGCAGTTAATTCCGATTCTTCCGGTCGCATTACCCTACCCCTTTTATCATCATTATTCCGCGCAGAATAATGATGACATACACTGCGGCCAACACGTCATCCAGCATGACGCCAAATCCACCTTTGACATGGCGGTCGGCCTCGCGAATCGGCCACGGTTTCCAGATATCGAATAGCCGGAACAGTACAAAAGCGGCTAACCACCAATCCCACCGTTGCGGCACACAGGCCAGTATCAACCAGCAAGCGGCGATTTCATCCCATACGATACCACCATAATCCGCTTCGCCCAGCGCACGCCCTGTCTTGTCGCATACCCATACCCCTAACAATTGGGCCGCTAGCAGTACCACAATCAGCCAGGGTAATGAAAAATGCGCCAGCGTCAGGGCATACAGTGGAAAGGCGAGCAAACTACCGACTGTGCCTGGCGCCACCGGGGATAAACCACTACCAAAACCGAACGCTATCCAATAGGCAGGATGTTGCCGCAAAAAGTGCCAATTTGCCTGCGCCGGTAAGGTTTCATTATTCATTATTCATTATTCAGCCATGTTATCTGCTATGTTGTCTGCATCGGATTGAAAGTGGTCGTAACCGGCTTTTTTCAACAGGATGGGCTGTCCGCTGCCATCCAGCACTCGGAGACCCGTTCCGGCTTCAATGCGGCCGATGGCAGTCAACGGCAAGCGTAACTGATTGCTTAATGTCATGATGGCTTGCGTGGCTGATTCCGGAGCAGTAAAACAAAGTTCATAATCGTCACCACCTGCCAGCACGTATGACCAGAAATTGGCTTCTTCACTCAAATGGCTGGCAGCGGCACTGACTGGAATG
>JAJYGL010000111.1 GCA_021790625.1 Pseudomonadota bacterium
CCATGGGCGACACGGTATTGATGGAGTTGGCCTATCGGTTGAAATTGGTGGTGCGGGCGTCGGATATGGTGGCACGCTTGGGCGGGGACGAATTTGTGCTGGTGTTGGAAAACGTCACTTCCAGTGCTCAGATGGAAACAGCGCTGGAGCGGATTCATCATGTCGTGGCGCAACCCTACATATTGCCGGGCGGCAAAATGGTCAGCGTGGGTATGAGCATGGGGTTGACGCGTTATCCGCAGGATCCGGCTGACCCGGATTGCTTGTTAAAACATGCGGATAAAGCTTTGTATATGGTCAAGGAATTGCGCGACAAATCTGCCAGTTTCTGGCATTGCTGGCAGGAAGGCGACCATCATTTGTCAGAGGACGAAGACGGGTCGCACTGCGAATGAGTTTGTCGGATACATCGAATTTCAACCGTGCAGTCTGTGCCAGATGGCTTCGGTTGGTTCTGCCTGATTCATGGTATAGAAATGCAGTCCGGGCGCGCCGCGTTGTAGCAAGTGTTCACACAGGGCAGTGACGACATCGAGCCCGAAGGCACGAATGGAGGCGATGTCGTCATGGTAAGACTCCAACCGTTTGCGGATCCAGCGCGGGATTTCTGCGCCGCAGGCATCGGAAAAACGCGCCAATTGTGCATAGTTGGTGATGGGCATGATGCCGGGGATGACCGGAACGTGGATGCCGTGGTGCAGGCACTCGTCCACAAAGGCAAAATAGGCATCAGCATTGAAAAAATACTGGGTGATGGCTGTATTGGCACCCGCTTCAACCTTGGTCTTGAAGTGTTGTAAATCTTCCTTGGCATCTCGTGCTTGAGGATGGGTTTCCGGATAAGCGGCAACTTCGATGGTAAACCAGTCCCCAGTTTGCTGTCGGATGAATTCGACCAGATCGCTGGCATAGCGAAATTCGCCACTGCCGGCCATGCCGGAGGGCAGGTCACCGCGCAGGGCAATGATGTGGCGAATGTCGTGCTGGCGATACTCTGCCAGCAGGCTGGCGATGCTGTCCCGGGTGGCACCGATGCACGACAGGTGCGGGGCGACTGCCATACCTGCCGCCCGAATGTCGAGTACCGTGGCAAGCGAGGTTTCGCGTGTGGAGCCTCCTGCGCCATAAGTCACGGAAAAGAAACGGGGGTTGAATTGCGCGAGACGTTCCCGTACCGCGCGCAATTTATCGAAACCCTCAGGCGTTTTGGGCGGAAAAAATTCAAAGCTGACCAGGCGAGGGAGCATACGGTTCTCCGTTCAGTAGCGGTAGTGAGCCGATTTGAAGGGCCCCTGCTTGTTGACGCCCAGATAGGCTGCTTGCTGATCCGTCAGTTCCGTTAATTGGACGTTCAGGGTCTTGAGTTGCAGACGGGCCACCTTCTCGTCCAGATGCTTTGGCAAGGTATATACGCCGATTGGATAATCATGTGGTCTGGTAAAGAGTTCGATTTGCGCCAGCGTTTGGTTGGCGAAAGAAGAGCTCATGACATAAGAAGGGTGGCCGGTTGCGCAGCCCAGATTCACCAACCGCCCCTTGGCGAGCAGAATAATGCGTTTCCCATCCGGGAAAATGATGTGATCAACCTGCGGCTTGATTTCTTCCCATGGGTATTGTTCCAGACTGGCGACATCGATTTCGTTGTCAAAGTGACCAATGTTGCACACAATGGCCTGGTTTTTCATGCGTTTCATGTGTTCGTGGGTGATGACGTGGAAATTGCCTGTCGCCGTGACAAAAATATCTGCCTTGTCGGCCGCTTCGTCCATGGTGACCACACGATAACCTTCCATCGCGGCTTGTAATGCGCATATGGGGTCGATTTCCGTGATCCAGACCTGGGCGGACAAGGCGCGTAATGCCTGTGCCGAGCCTTTGCCCACATCGCCATAGCCGGCCACCACGGCAATCTTCCCCGCTATCATCACATCTGTCGCACGTTTGATACCATCGACCAATGATTCACGGCAACCATACAGATTGTCAAATTTGGATTTGGTGACAGAGTCATTGACATTGATGCCGGGTACGCGCAATTCACCGCGCTCGTGCATCTGGTACAAGCGATGAACGCCAGTGGTGGTTTCTTCGGTCACGCCGCGAATGTGCGTCAGTCGGGTCGAATACCAGTTGGGCGAGCTGGCAAGTTTGGCGCGGATGGCGGCAAACAGCACTTTTTCTTCTTCGCTGCCCGGGTTGTCGAGAACAGCCGGATCGGATTCTGCGCGGGCGCCCAAGTGCAGTAACAGAGTGGCATCACCACCGTCATCCAGAATCATGTTGGAAAATCCGCCATCCGGCCATTCAAAAATACGATGCGTGTAGTTCCAGTATTCCTCCATCGATTCGCCTTTGACGGCAAATACCGGAGTGCCCGTGGCGGCAATGGCCGCAGCAGCATGGTCCTGTGTCGAGAAAATGTTGCACGATGCCCAGCGCACCTGCGCGCCTAGTGCCTGTAAGGTTTCGATTAGCACGCCTGTTTGAATGGTCATGTGCAGGCTGCCACTGATGCGGGCGCCGTGTAATGGACGGGTGACAGAAAATTCTTCCCGAATCGCCATCAAACCGGGCATTTCCGTTTCGGCAATCGCCAGTTCCCGGCGACCCCAGCCGGCAAGCGCCATGTCGGCGACGATGTAATCGTGAGTGTTTGAGTGGGTTTTTGCGTTCATGTGTGCTCTCCTTGGCAACGTGCAAATCAACGACAAGGCGAGCGCAGTTGTGTCACATTACCCAAGCCTGGCGGAGATCCGTCGCAGCGCTCCTCGGGATTTTTTGATGCAAGCAGCATTGTAGTGAGCAGCGCTTGTGCCCGTCAAGCCATGCGGATGCAAATTTTCACGCAGACGGCCGGGCGGGCTTGTGATCAAGTGGTGTCAGTTGTGCAACAATGTCGGGCGAATCAGTTCGTGCACGGTATCGTGCACCAGAC
>JAJYGL010000250.1 GCA_021790625.1 Pseudomonadota bacterium
TTGCAAACTTTTCTGGGGAGCAATTTGCGTATCGAGCGTGCTGAAGCCTATGATACATCGGCGTGGTATGGTCATTTTAGCCACAGTCTGGTTGGTGTGGCATTGGCCTTTGCGCCGCTCGCCGGAGTAGTGGTGCTGGGCGCAATTCTGGCGCCGGTATTGTTGGGTGGGTGGCTGTTCAGCCTGCAGGCAATCAATATGGATCTCGCACGCATCAATCCATTGAGTGGATTGGCGAATATTTTTACCATTCGTACGGTGGTCGAACTCGGCAAGGCGACTGCCAAGGCGGTGCTGGTGGCTACCGTGGCATGGTTGATGTTGTCGCACAATATCCTGAGCATGCTTGGCCTGGGGCTGGAAAGCACGCGCGCCGGTTTGGGGCATATGGCAAGCATCATGTGGCACATTTATGTTTTTGTGACGCTGTCGCTGGGTATTGTGGCATTGATCGACGTGCCTTATCAATTGTGGAGCTACGCGAATAAATACAAGATGACTCGGCAGGAGTTGCGTCAGGAGGCGCGTGAATCGGAGGGTGATCCACAGATTCGCGCCAAAATCCGTAGCCAGCAGCGTGAAATGGCGCGGCGGCGCATGATGACAGAAGTGCCGAAGGCGGATGTCGTTGTCACGAACCCAACGCACTTTGCCGTGGCGCTGAAGTATGCCCAACAGGGGAACCGGGCACCTGTGGTGGTCGCCAAGGGTGCGGACGAAGTTGCGGCACGTATTCGTGAGCTGGCGGCGGAACATGCTGTTCCTTTGCTGGAAGCACCTGCGCTGGCGCGCGCATTGTATCGGCATGTGGAGTTGGAGCAGGAAATTCCAGATGTTTTGTACAGTGCCGTGGCAGAAGTGCTGGCGTACGTGTTCCAGTTGCGTGCCTGGCGTGATGTCGGCGGCAGAATGCCCGTGCTTCCAGACAAAATCCTGGTGCCAGCGGGAATGGATCCTTTTGAGGAAGTGACGGCGGAGCCAGCGGCTTATCTGGTTGCGGAGGGTGAGTTGTCATGAACGCCATCAAGTTTCCTGCCTGGCTGATGAACGTGACCAGCTCGATGATTATTGGGCCGTTCATCATCGTGATGATGTTGTCGATGATGGTGCTGCCTTTGCCGCCCTTTGTGCTGGATATTTTTTTCAGCTTCAACATCGCCTTGGCCATCATGGTGCTGCTGACCAGTCTGTATACCGTGCGCCCGCTGGATTTCATGGCTTTCCCGACAGTGTTGCTGGTGAGCACCATTCTTCGTTTATCGCTGAATGTGGCGTCAACACGGGTTGTGTTGACGCAGGGACATACCGGACCTGCCGCTGCGGGTAAAGTGATTGAATCATTTGGCCATTTCCTGATCGGTGGTAATTATGCCGTAGGAATCGTGGTGTTTATCATTTTGACCATCATCAATTTTGTGGTGGTCACCAAAGGTGCCGGGCGGATTGCCGAAGTCGGTGCCCGATTTACACTGGATGCAATGCCGGGCAAGCAGATGGCGATTGATGCCGATTTGAATGCTGGGCTCATTGGTGAGCAGGATGCGCGCAAACGGCGTACTGAGGTGGCTCAGGAAGCCGAATTTTATGGCGCGATGGATGGTGCCAGCAAGTATGTGCGTGGTGACGCTGTGGCAGGCATCATGGTGACAGTGATCAATATCGTAGGCGGTCTGATTGTTGGCGTGGTGCAGCATGATTTGAGTGTTGCCACGGCGGCGAAGGATTATACGCTGCTGGCAATTGGCGATGGTCTGGTAGCACAGATTCCGTCGCTGGTGATTTCCACGGCTGCTGGTATCGTGGTGTCCCGGGTGGCGAGCGATCAGGATATTGGTAAACAATTGCTCAGCCAGTTGCTGGCAAAACCCAACGTATTATGGATTGCTGCCGGATTGCTGGGTTCGATGGGCATCATTCCTGGCATGCCGCACGTCGCTTTTCTGTTACTGGCCGGTATTTTGGGCGGGGCAGCCTATCTGCAGCGGTATCGCAATCAGCAATCAGCTGAAGTGGTGCCAGAAACGGTGGCGCCGCCTGCTGACGCAGAAGAAGCAACATGGAAAGATATCATTCCTGTCGATACGCTGGGGTTGGAAGTGGGATATCGTCTGATTCCGCTGGTCGATAAGGGGCAGGGTGGTGAGTTATTGAAACGTATCAAGGGGCTGCGCAAAAAATTCGCTCAGGAAGTGGGCTTTTTGCCGCCATCGGTACATATTCGCGACAATCTGGAACTGAAACCCAATGTGTACCGGATTACCTTGAAAGATGTCGAAATCGGTCGGGCTGAAGCGCATGTTGGTCAGTTGATGGCCATCAATCCCGGCATGGTCAATGGGACGTTGCCCGGTATTGCCGCCACCGATCCGGCCTTTGGCCTGCCTGCCATCTGGATCGATCCGAATTTGCGCGACCAGGCGCAACTGTTGGGCTATACCGTGGTGGATACATCGACCGTGATCGCCACACATCTGAATCATCTCATTACGGAAAATGCGGCTGATTTGCTTGGGCGGCGTGAAGTTCAGCAGTTGCTGGATCATCTGGCGACGGATTTCCCCAAACTGGCGGATGAATTGATACCGAAACTGCTTTCGGTGGCAGCATTACAGAAGATTCTACAAAATCTGCTGGTAGAAGATATACATATCCGTGACATGCGGAGCATTGTTGATGCGTTGAGTGAAGCAGCACCTCGTACGCAGGATATCAATGAATTGACGACAGCTGTGCGCGTGGCATTGGGACGGTCGATTGTGCAACAGATTTTTGGCAGTAATCAGGAATTGCCGGTATTGATGCTGGATACCCGCCTTGAACGCCTGCTGTTCCAAGCCGTACAGGCCAGCGGTGAGCAGGCAGCCATTGAGCCAGGACTTGCCGACACGCTGGTCAAACAGGTGATGCA
>JAJYGL010000002.1 GCA_021790625.1 Pseudomonadota bacterium
TGTTCGCTGCCGTGGCGGGCGTTCATCGTCGTTGCCGTGGCGCCTATGCCGTGGTGGCCATGGTGGCAGGGCATGGTTTGATTGCTTTTCGCGACCCTTTCGGTATTCGTCCCCTGATTATCGGCGAGCGTTACACGGAACAAGGTAGCGAATATATGCTGGCGTCAGAAAGTGTAGCGCTCGATGCGCTGGATTTTCGGATACTGCGTGACGTGGCGCCGGGTGAGGCCGTCTATATCGATGCGTATGGCAGGTTGCACAGTCGGCAATGTGCTGAGCAGCCACAACACTATCCGTGCATTTTTGAATATGTCTATTTGGCGCGCCCGGATTCGGTGATTGACGGGATTTCTGTGTATGAAACCCGATTGCGTATGGGCGAGCAACTGGCGCAAAAAATTCGTCGGCAGTGGGGAGATTTACTCATCGATGTGGTTATTCCGATTCCAGATACCAGCAGACCTTCCGCCATGCAGTTAGCCAATGCACTGGGCTTGCCTTATCGGGAGGGATTCATCAAAAATCGCTACATCGGGCGCACATTCATCATGCCGGGACAGGCGATGCGAAAAAAATCGGTGCGACAAAAACTCAATGCGATTGCCATGGAATTCCGTCACAAAAATGTGTTGCTGGTGGATGATTCTATCGTGCGAGGCACCACGAGTCGCGAGATTGTACAAATGGCGCGTGATGCAGGCGCGCACCGGGTGTACTTTGCTTCCGCAGCACCGCCGGTGCGTTATCCGAATGTGTATGGTATTGATATGCCGACACGGCAGGAATTGCTGGCAACCGGTCGCAGCGATGCCGATATTACGCGGGAAATCGGAGCCGATGCGTTGATTTATCAGGATCTGGATGCGTTGATTGCTGCTGTGCGCGAGGCAAGGCCGCTGCTGACCCATTTTGATACTTCCTGTTTTAATGGCGAATATCCAACGGGAGATGTGACGGTCGAATATCTGGATGCCATTGAAACGGCACGCAATGGCACGAAAGTTGCGCAAGGGCAGGATACGCTGCAACTGGATTTGAATCTGTCGGGCGCGGGTTGACATGGATCTGTCGGATTATACGGCGATTTTGCCTGCGCCCTTTGCCCGTCTCGGGGTGACGGCGACAGGATCCGTGATTCGGCGTATTGATTTTCTGTCAGCCGATGGCAAAACTTTTTTACCATCGGCTGCCTGTCATAGTGTGGCCTTGCTGGCAGAGTTGCTGGAAAGTTATTGGCACGATGCCGGTACTTCTTTTGCGCGATTGCCTTGTCAAATGGACGGCACGCCTTACCAGCAACGTGTCTGGCAGGCACTGACACGTATTCCTTGCGGACAAACGCTGCATTACGGAGCCTTGGCGATGCAGCTGGGTTCGGGTGCGCGGGCGATTGGTCAAGCGTGTGGCGCTAATCCTTTGCCGATTGTCGTGCCTTGTCATCGGGTAGTGGCGAAACAGGGCAAGGGTGGTTTCATGCATTGTCGGGACGGTGCTGCGCTGGATTATAAAACCTGGTTGTTGCAGCATGAAGCAAGCGGCAAGGCGCATTGACGACACGGTAGAGGTGTTGCTGGATCGCTTTGTCGATGCGATGTGGCTGGAGCACGGTCTGGCGCGCAACACGTTGGAGAGTTATCGGCGGGATGTGCGTCAGTTTGCTGTCGATATCCAGCCCAAAACCCTGCAGGACGTACAGCGCGTGGATGTCAGTGCTTATTTGCATCGGTGTTTCATCGCGCAGGTCAATACGCGCAGTACGGTACGTCATTTGTCCAGCTTGCGTCGTTTTTACGCTTGGGCAGTGCGAGAGTCTTTATTGATAGAAAATCCTTTATCGGGTTTGGATACTCCGCGCCTGCCGCGCAGCTTGCCTAAAAGTTTCGGGGAAGCAGATGTAGAGGCGTTGCTGGCAGCGACAGAAGGAGATGACGTGCTGGCGCAGCGCGACAAGGCGTTGCTGGAAGTATTGTATGCCACGGGTTTGCGCGTATCTGAACTGGTCAGTTTGCGCTTGCGCCAACTGAATCGGGACGCTGGTGTCGTTCGGGTAATGGGTAAAGGTGGCAAGGAAAGGTTGGTTCCGTTGGGTGAGATGGCATTGCAGGCGCTCGACAGATATTTGACGTCGGCGCGGTTGACCATGCTGGCGCAGCACAGCAGCGATTATGTGTTTGTCAGTGCACGTGGCAAACCCATTACCCGACAGGCATGCTGGTATCTTATCAAACGGCGTGCACGCCAGGCAGGGTTGGTACAATTGCCTTCTCCCCACGGTTTGCGCCATGCTTTTGCGACGCACCTGATTAATCATGGTGCGGATTTGCGTGTTGTGCAGCTATTGTTGGGTCACGCGGACATTTCGACCACGCAGATTTATACCCATGTCGCCCGTGAGCGTTTGAAACAGTTGCATGCAACACATCACCCACGAGGTTGACGTTTACCGGGTGATGGCAGAAAAAGACGGCGTCAGATCGCTTCCGGCAGGGGAAGGGTGCGTGTGCGTTGGATGCTGACTCCAACCCGTTCAATTCCCGGTACGACACCAGGTTTTGCGGCAGTAACCTGCACCCAGATGGCATTGAAGTGTTCAAAAATCAGTTGTGCCAGTTGCTCGGCCAGCGTTTCGACCAAGTGAAATTCGCGCCCATGGATGAAAGTGCGAATGTGTTCGGCTACCTGCGCATAGTCAATCGTGTCGTGAATATCGTCCGATTGCGCCGCGCGTTGCACCGGCAGGCCGATCTCGATGTCCAGCTGAACGGTTTGTGGCGCGTGGCGCTCCCATTCGTATACACCAATCAATACGGCCAGATTAAAGCCGCGCAGAAAAAGTTTATCCATGAGGGTTGAGGCTGGCAAAACCGGCATTGTAGCGTGAAAT
>JAJYGL010000263.1 GCA_021790625.1 Pseudomonadota bacterium
GCCGAACAAAACTCGATGGCAAAATCACGATCTGATACCGCATCCAGCGAATTCTCGCACACGCCATCAAAACCCAGTGCAGTCGCCACCCACTCCCGATCAATCGGATAAGACGTTCCTGCCAGCGCCGCCGCGCCAAGCGGCAACCAGTTCAAGCCTCGCCGACAATCCGCCATGCGCCGAGCATCACGGAAAAACATTTCGAAGTAGGCCAACATGTGATGCCCAAACGTGACCGGTTGCGCCACCTGCAAATGAGTATGCCCGGGCATGGGAACATCAGCATGCCGCTCGGCCAATTCCAGCAGCACCTGTTGACACGAGTGCAAACCTTCCAGTACCGCATCAATCTGATACCGCAGATACAAACGAATATCCGTCGCCACCTGATCATTACGGGAACGTCCGGTATGCAAACGCTTGCCTGCATCGCCAACACGCGCCGTCAATGCTTTTTCGATATTCAGGTGCACATCTTCCAGCGCCAGTTGCCAGACAAACTGGCCGGCACGAATTTCAGTCAAAATCTCGCCCAACCCGCGCTCGATATCAGCCAAGTCTACTTCATCAATGATTTTTTGGCGTGCCAACATGCGTGCGTGTGCAATGGAACCTTGAATATCGAACTCAGCCAGACGATAATCGAAGCTGATGGATGCCGTATAGCGCTGTACGCGCTCGGCCACTGGCTCACTGAAACGCCCCGACCACGGTGAAAAAGCAGAACCTGTTGACATGACTTTACCTACAACGAGAAACAACACTGCCATTATGCCAAAGCTGGGGCATTCCGGCTATCCCGCACACTTACCTGATTTTTCCAATCTGGGCGTCATGTTGCGCATCGTGCTGGGCACGGAGTGGTTGACCTGCATGTCGGCTTGGCTACAGGCCTCATCACCTGCCTCAAATTTCTGGGCGAACTTTCTGAATGATTCCCTGTTGATTCAACCCTCACTACTGCTGACGCTGCTGTTTTTGCATCTGGCCAATCGCGCCTTGGCCCGCCTGCCTTTCCTGGCTGGTGCCGTTGCTATCGCCATCATCGCGCTATTCACCGTTGAGTTGGTATTGACCGAAATCACGCATCTGTTTGTCCATGTTGCGCCACAAAAATCGCTGCATATCGTCGTCAACACCTTGGGCGTAACCACCATCTTGCTCGCCTGGCTCTGGTTATTGCAACGCGCCCTGTCTCCGGCGCTGACCGAAGCACGACTGCAAGCGCTGCAAGCCCGCATTCGCCCCCATTTTTTATTCAATACGCTAAACGCAGTACTGAGCCTTATCCGCACCAATCCACAGGCCGCAGAACAGGCACTGGAAAATCTGGCCGAATTGTACCGTGCCACGCTCTCCGACACTCGGCAACTGGTACCACTGGCGCTAGAAGTCGAACGCTGCCGCCAATATCTGTCTCTGGAAACCCTGCGCTTGGGTAACCGCTTGCGTCTGGTCTGGCACACCGACAAAATACCGGCTGACGCACTGGTTCCACCGCTATTGCTGCAACCATTGGCAGAAAATGCGGTATACCACGGCATTGAGCCCTTGCCGGATGGCGGAGAAATTTGCATTAATCTGTACTCACACCAGGCACAGATTCACCTCGTCATCAACAACGACTATGACGACAAATTACCGCACCGCAGCGGAGGGCACAACCTGGCACTGGAAAATATCCGTCAGCGGTTGATGCTGCATTTTGACATGGAGGCCAGCGTACACAAACGCATCAGCCACAACAGTTACCAGATTCACATCATCCTGCCTTACCGGACCAAACCGAGATGACAACGCCTCTACGCATTCTGATTGTCGACGACGAACCTCCAGCACGTCACCGTTTGCGCGATCTCATCGCTGACTGTGCGCACGCCCTGCCCGCCACGGAAATTCTGGACGCCGAAAATGGCAAAACGGCGCTGGCGCTGCTTGCGCAGACAGCAGTCGACATTGTTTTATTGGATATTCACATGCCAGGCATGGATGGACTGTCGCTGGCCAAAAACCTGTCTACCCGACCATCGTCACCGGCCATTATCTTTGTCACCGCTTTTGACTCCCACGCCATCACCGCTTTTGACCTGGAAGCCCGTGATTACCTGCTCAAGCCCGTGCGAACCGACCGCCTGCTTAGCGCCTTGCGGCGCGTCATTGCCGCACCACCCACGCTGCCATCATCCGTACCACACCTGAATGCCAGCGCACAGGGACGAGTATTGCTGATTCCGTTGCCAGACATTCTCTGGCTGCAGGCCGAGCAGAAATATGTCACCGCACATACCCGGCACGGCCATTTCCTGCTCGAAGATAGCCTGTCTGCACTGGAACTCGCCTGGCCGCAACACTGGCTGCGCACGCACCGCAACACGCTGGTTGCCCGTCACGTCATCGCCGGACTGCAACACCTGCCCGACGGCAGCGTCAACATTCTGCTCAAAGAGAGCCAGCAACCCATTCCAGTCAGCCGACGGCAAACCAGCCTGGTCAAACAAGTGTTGCGGGAACTAGGGAAGCACTGATCAATACCCACATGGTCGCGACGGCGGCTCATGGTGGAATGAATCAATGCTTCCCTGGAAAACCATCAACCCGCCGCAAAACCAAACTGGCGCACACCGGCTGGCGCCTTGTTTTCATCCGCAAATTCAACGATTTCCCACGCGCTTTTTTCTTGCAGCAATGTGCGCAACAACCGGTTATTCAGGGCATGACCGGATTTGTGTGCATAAAAAGCGCCGATGATGGGATAGCCTGCCAAATACAAATCTCCCACCGCATCGAGCACTTTGTGTTTGACAAACTCATCTTCATAACGCAGTCCATCACCATTCAATACACGGTATTC
>JAJYGL010000084.1 GCA_021790625.1 Pseudomonadota bacterium
TAATAGTGTTGTTGCCAATCCATGCCTTCACGCATCGGCATCAGTTCGATAAAGCGCAATTCGAGTTGTTGGCGGGCACAGAAATCAATCAGTTTGGTTGCCTGAGTGATGTTGCTGTCTTTCATCAACACGGCGTTGATGCGGATAGGCGTAAACCCGGCTGTCTGTGCCGCGTCGATGCCTGCAAGTACGTCGCTGAGTCGTCCACCCGTCAATTGGGCAAAGGTGGGCGCATCCAGCGTATCCAGGCTGATGTTGATTCGTTTCATACCGGCGTCGTACAGCGGTTGCGCATATTGCTTCAGCAATATGGCATTCGTGCTCAGGGTCAGGTCGCGCAGGCCAGGCAGTGCAGACAGTTGCTCGATAAAACCGATCAAGCCTTTGCGCACAAGAGGTTCCCCGCCGGTAATGCGGATTTTTTCCACCCCCAGACTGATGGCAAGGCGCGCAACACGCTCGATTTCTTCGAAACGCAGGATTTTTTCGTGTGGTAATGCATGAAACTGTCCGGTTTCCGGGCGACAGTAACTGCAGCGCAGATTACAGCGATCAACCACGGAAATGCGCAAGTAGCCGATTTCGCGACCATGGCCGTCCTGAAAAGCAGGCGCGAATTGTTGGCGAAATGACAGCGGGAAAACATTCATGTCCGTGATACCTGGGGCAGGTTGTTCTGAATTAAAACACGCTGGAAGCCCGTTTGACAATATGTTGTTGTTTTTTATCCGAGGCAGATGCAAGAGGATAGAAGGAATGTTTTTATAGAATCAGCCGCGGTATGGGTTGCTGCGTAAGTTCGCGGGTGGAAGTGGCGCTTGAATTAAATCCCGAATGAAATCTCGAATAAAATTTTGAATAAAATTCAGCAAGTTGATTGCCATGATCCTTGTTGTCAGGATCAGTGTGCTGTGATTCGCCCGGAATTTCGATGGATTCCGGGCGAGTACCTTGTTAGTGAGCGATGATAAGTCCTGCCACATCGTTGACGACCGCGCCGCCGACAACCAGCCAGGCAAACAGGATGCTCGCGAGCAGGATGGGTTTGATGCCCGCCTGACGGATGGCAGAAACGTGCGTTGCCAGACCGAGAGCTGCCATGGCCATGGATAACAGCAAGGTATCAAAATCAATGGCGGGTCCCTGAATTGGTTTGGGCAGGTGGATGAAGGAGTTCAGGATGACAACACCGATAAAGCCGAAGGCGAACCAGGGAATAGCCAGTTTGTGTTTTTTGCCGCTAGCGTGATGTTCGTGTGCGATACCCAGGTTATGCTCCGGGTCGCGGGCAAGCCAGGCGGACAGAAAGATGAGAAACGGAGCCAGCATCATGACGCGTACCATTTTGGTGATGACGGCGGTATTTGCCGTATCTGCGCTGATGGAGCTGGCGGCGGCAGCAACCTGCGCGACCTCATGGATGGTTGAACCAGCATAAATACCAAAAGCCGTGGTATTGGACGGAATGAATGAAAGCCCCAGGTGATAGATCACTGGGTACAGGAAAATGCCCAAGGTGCCAAATACGACCACCGTTGCGACGGCGACGGTGACCTGTTCCGCGCGTCCACGAACTACCGGTTCGGCTGCCATGACAGCGGCAGCACCGCAAATGGCGCTGCCAGCACCGATTAGCATGGACGCTTTTCTATCCATACCGAACAAGCGGGTGCCGAGAACGACTGACAATATGAAGGTACTGATGAGCATGACGGTGTCAACCGAGACGCCGAGCCAGCCAACCTGAGCGATGTTTTGCAGGGTGAGTTTCAGACCAAACAGGACAATGCCTGCACGCAACAGTATTTTTTTCGAGAAATCGACGCCGTGTCCGCAGACATGCCCCATGGCAGGGTAGAACGTGTTGCCCAGAATCATGCCCAGAACAATGGCAATGGTCAGAGCGCTGAATCCGTGGTTAGGGAACCAGCTGATTTTTCCGAGTTCGATGCCGCCGATAGCGAGTGCGGCGCTGAGCAACAATCCCCATAGTAAAGATGGGTGCGATTCGTGGTGATGAGCATGAGACATGGTAATCCTTACGAGATATTTTCACGACAAACTTGTCAGACAGCGCATTATAAGTGTAAATTATCAATTTGTGAAATGAGTAATTTTGCTGTAATCGACCAAAGATGCGGGTAATGGTGAAAAAAGAATGAGTCAATTGAAATTGAGTTTGCGGCAATTACAGATTTTTGTTGCCGTCGTGGAGCATGGCAGTACCAGTGCAGCAGCTGACGCCATTGCCTTGTCACAATCGGCGACCAGTGCGGCATTGAACGAACTGGAACGGGCGTTGGGTATGAGTCTGTTCGATCGGGTATCCAAGCGGCTGTTGCTGAATCACAATGGACGCACACTGTTGCCGCAGGCGTTGTCTTTGCTTGACGCAGCGATCAGTATCGAGCGTTGGGCGGCAGATGAGCAATTACAGACAGGGGGCTTGCGTATTGGCGCCAGTACTACCATCGGTAATTATTTGTTGCCGGACATGCTGGCATCTTTTCGTGCCACATTGCCTGTTGCTGTACAGGAACATTGGCAGGCGCAGGTAATGATTGAAAATACGGCGGCTATCAGTCAGAAATTGGTGAATTTCGAGCTCGATGTGGGGTTAATCGAGGGCTATTGTCATGAATCCGAATTATTGGTTCATCCTTGGCTGGAGGATGAATTGGTCGTGGTGGCAGCGGTAAACAGTCCATTGGTGCAACAGAATCAGGTTGTGAGCCTGGATGCGCTGCGAGAAGCTGTCTGGTTGTTGCGTGAATCGGGCTCTGGTACACGGGAAAACATCAACGAAGCCTTGTTGCCCCATTTGCATCATTTACAGCGTGGCATCGA
>JAJYGL010000122.1 GCA_021790625.1 Pseudomonadota bacterium
ACGCTTACCAGGCATCGACCGAACTGGCGGCCGAGCGGGGCTGTTATTCGAGTTTCTCCGGTTCGTTGTGGGACCGCGGCATCCTGCCGCAGGACACGCTGAAGATGCTGGCCGAAGAGCGCGGCGGCTATGTCGAAACCGACACCAGCAGCACACTCGACTGGGAAGCGCTGCGTGCGCGCATTCGCGCCCACGGTATGCGCAATTCCAATTGCGTGGCGATTGCCCCCACGGCAACCATTTCCAATATCGTTGGCGTGTCGGCCAGCATCGAACCGGCCTACCAGAACATGTATGTCAAGTCGAATCTGTCTGGCGAGTTCACCATGACCAACGAGTACCTGGTACGCGATCTCAAGGCGCTCAAGCTGTGGGACGAGGTCATGGTGGGCGACATCAAGTATTTCGACGGTTCGCTGGCGCGCATCGACCGCATTCCTGCCGAGTTGCGTCAGTTGTACGCCACCGCATTCGAGATCGACGCCCTGTGGCTGGTGGAATGCGCCTCGCGGCGGCAGAAGTGGATCGATCAGGCGCAGAGCCTGAACATCTATCTTGCCGGCGCCTCGGGCAAGAAACTCGACGAAACCTACAAGCTGGCCTGGCTGCGCGGTCTGAAGACCACGTATTATCTGCGCACGCTGGGCGCCACCAGCGCCGAGAAATCCACCGGAAAGGGTGGTGAGCTCAATGCGGTCAGCGCGCATGCGCCCGCACCGCAGACCGAAGTGAAATTCTGCGCCATCGACGACCCGACCTGTGAATCTTGCCAGTAAATGTCGGTCATACGGTTATCAAGGAGCTACCAACATGATGCTGAGTTTTGAAGATAACACCCCGGTTCCCGCTCCGCGGAGCACCGATACCAGCGCAACCGCGGCCATGGCAGCCGACATTCCGTCCGGTGCCGCACTGCGCGTGCGCGCCGAGGACAAGCGCGTCATCAACGGTCTGGCCGACGTCAACCAGCTCGTGCCGTTCAAATACAAATGGGCCTGGGAAAAATACCTCGCCGGTTGCGCCAACCACTGGATGCCGCAGGAAATCAACATGAGCCGCGATATTGCCCAGTGGAAAGACCGCGCCGCACTCTCCGAAGACGAGCGCCGCATTGTCATGCGCAACCTGGGCTTTTTTACCACGGCCGACAGCCTCGCGGCCAACAACATCGTGCTGGGCACCTACCGCCACATCACCGCACCGGAATGTCGCCAGTACATGTTGCGCCAGGCATTCGAAGAAGCCATTCACACCCATGCCTATCAGTACATCGTCGAAAGCCTGGGGCTCGACGAGAGTGAAGTGTTCAATGCTTATCATGAAATCACCAGTATCCGCGAAAAAGACGATTTCCTGATCCCGTTCATCGAAACGCTCACCGATCCGACGTTCCGTACCGGCACGCATGAAAACGACCAGAAACTGCTCAAATCGCTGATCGTGTTCGCCTGCATCATGGAAGGGCTGTTCTTCTATGTCGGTTTCGTGCAGATTCTGGCGCTGGGCCGGCAGAACAAGATGACCGGCGCGGCCGAGCAGTACCAGTACATCCTGCGTGACGAATCGATGCACTGCAACTTTGGCATCGATCTCATCAATACCATCAAGCTGGAAAACCCGAAGCTGTGGACCCAGGAGTTCCGCGAAGAAATTCGCGGCCTGATGCGCCGTGGCGTGGAGCTGGAATACCGTTACGCCGAAGACACCATGCCGCGTGGCGTGCTCGGGCTCAATGCCACCATGTTCAAGGAATACCTGCGCTTCGTCGCCAACCGCCGCTGCCAGCAGATCGGCCTCGACGAACTGTACCAGGGCGCGACCAATCCGTTCCCGTGGATGAGCGAAATGATCGACCTGAAAAAGGAGAAGAATTTCTTCGAAACCCGTGTCACCGAGTATCAGACCGGTGGCGCGTTGAGCTGGGATTGATTCAGGGACCTCGTGGGCAACACATGCGCCTGAGAAAACGACGCATGTGGCTGCAATAAACGATGCACGACATTGCCAGTCCGAGCGATGGACACAGCGCAGGATTTTCACCAAAAAAAGCCCCGAAGATCGCAAGCCGTTCAGTTAACGTGTTGATGGTGCATCTCAACGGTTAGTCGTGCCGGGTATGTAACAAATGCCAGCATAAATCCGAACCGGGTTACAGACAGGATGGCTGGTTACGGTCAAAATTGGACGCTGACAGGTGGTCAAATTTGGATGCTGATAGACAGATCAACGATCTGTTGTTTGAATCCGGATGAATAACGCCGCCGCGCGACGGGCTTGATGCTGGGCAACGTCATGAATAGGCGTCGGCTTGAAAATATGCGGACACTTATACGTTTGTCGTTGTGGCAAAGTCAGATGGTTACGCCGGATGGTTACAATGATTCTGAAACGCTCTCTCGTACACATTGCAGCGGCACTCGTTCCTGCCTTGTGGCTTTCCGGCTGCGCGACCTTGCCGCCGCAGGACGTGATTCCGGCGCAAGCCTACAATCCGGCAGCCGACGCCCGTCTCAGGGTCATCGATGCGGGAAATGCGATCTGGATATTTCCGGATGCAGACACGGCGCAGGTGCATGAGCCGCATCAGTCTGGCCGGCAAGGCATACTCGCTATCACCAAACCGACGAACTCCCTGTTTCACCGTAAACCTGTCTACCGGCACATCGGCATGCCGGTGGTCAATAACGAAACCATTGCCTGGGGGCAGTATCCGTTTCGCAGCCTGACGGGCAAATCAGGGCCCATTCTGACGATTGGCAAGCAGTACAACGAATTTGTGATTCCTGCCAACGTGCCCGTGACGATCAAGGGTTTTCAGGCAGAGACGGGT
>JAJYGL010000207.1 GCA_021790625.1 Pseudomonadota bacterium
GGGCAGAATCACGCCAAATTTCACCATTGGTGCCGATTACTCCACCAAGATTAATTTTGGTAATTTGAGCAACTATGGTTATAACACGCCAGGGGGATTATTTGCAGTCAGCAATGGCGAGCTGGATTTGCCGGCAAACTATTCTCTGGGTGTGGCATGGAAAGTGGTGCCTGATTTGACCCTGGCGCTGGATTACGAGCGTATTCTGTACTCCGGTGTAACAGCCATTGGCACAGCGCCATCCTATACAGGCCCGGGCGGTTTCGGCTGGTCGGACATCGGTGTCTGGAAATTGGGTGCCGAGTATAAATACAACGAAAGATGGACGTTGCGCGCTGGTTGGAACCATTGCGATAATCCAATCAGTTCTGCAGATGCATGGGCAAACGTTCCTGCGCCGGGGGTGATTACTGATCACATTACCTTGGGTGCCAGCTATTACACCGCAAGCGGCAATGAATGGACCGTGGCGTATGTGCACGCGTTCCAGAACTCAGTTACCGGGAATGTTCCAGCTGCAGTGGGTGGTGGTGTGGATACCATTCGCATGCAGGAAGACACCATTGGCGTAGCTTACGCCTGGCGTTAAGCTGAAACAGGTTGTTTTGGTATAGTAAAAACCGGGGCTTGCCCCGGTTTTTTTATGGCACGCTTCATGGTACATTGATCACGGAAAATATGAACGAACAAAGGGTAAATTGGTGAATCATGGGTGATTGGCAACAGCCACAGGTGTTGGTGGTCGATGATGACGAGGCGTTGCGCGATTTGTTGCGGCAATATCTGACCAGCCACGGTTTTGCTGTCCGGGGAGGAGAAAATGCGGCTGCCATGGACACGCTGTTGCTGACGTATCGGCCCGATGTGTTGATTCTCGATTTGATGATGCCGGGTGAGGATGGCTTGTCGGTGGCGCGGCGACTGAAAGCAAACGATTGCGGGTTTCCCATTATCATGTTGTCGGCGCGCGGGGAGGATATTGATCGTATCGTCGGACTGGAAATCGGTGCTGATGATTATTTGCCCAAGCCGTTTAATCCACGTGAATTGCTGGCGCGGATACGCGCGCTGTTGCGCCGTCAACCAGAATTCGTGGGAAAGTCTGCCGTGCGTTGCCTGCGTTTTGCGGATTTTGAGCTGGATTCAGAAGCGCAAATTTTGCGGCGCGCAGGTGAAACGGTAAATCTGACGTCGGCAGAATTTGCTTTATTGCAGATATTTGTCGCGCGACCGAATCAAGTGTTGTCACGAGATCAGTTGATGGATGCGTTGAAAGGTTACGAGCGCGATCCTTTCGATCGCAGCATCGATGTACGGGTGACTCGTCTGCGACGCAAGATTGAAGTCAACCCGGCAGATCCGGTTTTCATTCGTACCATATGGGGTCAGGGTTATCTGTTTGCCCCGAAAGGCGCTTCGGCGTGAAATGGTGGCCGCGTTCGCTGTTTGGTCGGACAGCAATAACGCTAGGGTTGGCGTTTCTGTTGTTGCAGATTGTGGCGTTGCTGCTGGTTTATTCAATCGTACTGGCCCCTTTGGCGCAACGCTCGGCCGATGATTTGGCTGCTTTGATTGTGTTGTCGGTGCAGACCTGGGTGGAATTGCCGCCAGAAACCCGCCCGGCGTTTGAGCGCGAAATGTTGGCGCACCATCAGTTGCGAATCGTGGAAATCAAGGCGCGCGGCAATGATCCGATGGTGCATTTTATTAACAGCAGTAATATTGAAGCGGCATTGTTGACCCGTGCCAGACAGCCGGTGCATCTGCGCTCGGGAAAGCATGGTTGGGTATGGGCGACATTCTCGTTGGGTGGACATCTGATGCGGGTGGGCTTCGAGGCGCGCACTTATTATCTGCGCGCGTTGCTCACCGCTGCGGGTATGGTCAGTATGGCAGCATTGCTGACTTGGTTGACTTCACTTATGCTGATGCGTCGCATCAGCAAGCGTCTGGCGCAGATGGGTGCGGCCACGGTGGCTATCGGGCAGGGCGCCTTGCCACAACCATTGCCGGAGGATGGAGAGACCGAGTTGGCGATGCTGGGCAGCGCATTTAATCGTATGGCGCATGAAGTACAGGAATTGTTGGTCAATCGGACGACGTTGCTGGCAGGCATTTCGCACGACTTGCGCACACCGATGACGCGCATGCGGCTTTCGCTTGCGTTGTTGCCGGAAAATACACCTGTGGTACAGCAAATGGAACGCGATCTGGAGCAGATGACGGCACTGATCGGCGGGTTTCTGGACATGGCGCGCGGCATGAGTCATGAAGTGCCGATGGACGTTGATGTTCAGTGTTTGTTGCAACAATGGGCAGCAGACGCGCAACGGGGTGGCGCGCAAGTGGTTTGTCTGCCGGGAGACGTTTGCGAACAGAAGGTTGCGGTACATGCCCTGCAACGGGTGGTGATGAATTTGCTGGAGAACGCGTTGCGTTATGGGCAGCAAGACGGGCAACCCGTCGAGTTGGCCTGTGTTTGGCAACAAGGCAGATGGTGGGTGATGGTGATGGATCGCGGCCCTGGCATACCGGCAGCCGAGCGAGAAGCGGTGTTTCGTCCATTTTATCGTCTGGAGCCGTCGCGCAATCAGGGTACTGGCGGTAGTGGGCTGGGTTTGGCGATTGCGCGCCAGATAGCGCTGGCGCAAGGCTGGGAAATCCGTCTGGAAGATCGTCCGGGCGGCGGCTTGCTGGCGATGGTGGCGATAGGATAATGCGCCATTCTGGGCTGGATTGCGGTAGAATCCGGCCTTTGTACTTGGGCAAGAGCAAGCGATGTTGACCTTTCAGAACCTCATCCTGAATTT
>JAJYGL010000027.1 GCA_021790625.1 Pseudomonadota bacterium
GCGTAAGCACGACGCTACATCGCAAGCTCTCGCAACACTTCAGGATGCGCTTCCGCAACACGAAGCAATGTCTTTGCTGCGCCGCTAGGCACAATACGTCCCTGCTCCCATCCCTGCAAGGTTCTCACCGATACCCCCATCAATAAAGCAAACTGACATTGTGATAACCCCGAAATATTGCGCACACGAACAACATGCGGCACATCGACCCGTGTTGTTCTCGCTGTTATCCCGGCTTTGGCTTCGTGAGCGGAAGCCAGCAAATCAAGACGGAACTGAGTTATTTCAGCGTCTCGTTCAGGCATCAAACACCTCCTTCAATTTCTTTAAAAATTCAGCGGGCAGATTGTCAAATTTTGCCTTCGCATACACAATCAGCAACACGATTTCTTCCTCGCTCAACCGATTAAAATAAATCACCCGTGCACCGCCCCGCTTACCCATCCCCGCGCGAGACCAACGCACTTTGCGACATCCGCCAGAGCCAGGAATAACGTCGCCAGACTCTGGATTAAGCGCAATCCAGTTGATAAACTCAGTGCGTTCATCATCAGTCCACAAGTTTTTGGCATAAACCACAAACTGGCTGGTTTCGATAATAGTTAACATGCGACCATTATACTCTTTAAGAGTATATATTCAAGTGGTTTACGCAAAAATAGATCCTGTCAACAACCGACTAGCAGCGATAAATGACGGATTGAGCACGTCTGCCTTACCATATACCAGCGGTGCCCCCTGCAAATCTGTGACCACGCCTCCAGCCGCTTCCAGCACGGCCTGCGCTGCCGCAGTATCCCATTCACACGTGGGCGCCAGCCGTGGATAAATATCCGCACTTCCTTCAGCGACCCGGCAAAATTTCAATGAACTGCCCGCCTGCACCAATTCATGCGCACCCAACCGGGCGATAAACTGTTCCGTTTCTGTATTCAAGTGACTTTTGCTCGCCACGACCCGTACCACATTACCTGCACTCGCAACATGAATCGGCGTCCGCACGCCTTGCAGTTCACGAAAAGCGCCCATACCACTGCCGCCCATATAAGCCGCATCCAGCGCGGGCGCAAACACCACCCCCAACACCGGCCTGC
Source organism: Pseudomonadota bacterium (assembly GCA_021790625.1). Taxonomy (GTDB): domain Bacteria; phylum Pseudomonadota; class Gammaproteobacteria; order Burkholderiales; family Sulfuriferulaceae; genus Sulfuriferula. The sequence goes on from JAJYGL010000027.1 coordinate 1,095, forward strand.
CCTGCTCAATCAACGCAATATTGACGGTAAACTCACCATTACGCGCGACGAACTCTTTCGTTCCATCCAAAGGATCGATCAACCAGAAACGCGCACTGGAATGTCGGACTTGCTGTGATGCCACATCCTCTTCCGACACCACCGGAATATCCGGTGTCAACTGCTGCAAACCGGCAACCAGCACAAGATGGGCTGCCAAATCAGCCTGTGTCAACAAGCTGTTGTCGGCCTTATGTGTTACTTCCCAGCGTTTATCATCGCCCGTATAAAGCTGCATGATCGCCGCCCCGGCCTGACGCGCCAATACCAATACTGCCTGCAGACGTTCTTCCAGTTGTTCCATATCACCCGATTGATCCATACTTCCTCCATGTCGCATTTTGTATTTTGTTGCAAATAAAAACGTTATTGCGTATTATACACGTAAAAATACAAAGCATATTTCGCAACTCGCGCATATTGCGACAAACCGTAACGAAACTAGTATAATGGTAACAAAATAACCTGCGAGGCACGACCATGACCGACTCCATCGATCTACTAGGCTTGAATACAATCCGGGTTTGGGATACCGAATCCGCTTTTATACACCTGCAAGACATCCATCGCGCCGAATCACGCCGTACCGCCGAACGCCTGCTCCACACACTCGGCATTCTTCCTCCCGCACTGGATGCTGCCGGCTTGCGCGACGAGAACGGGCAAGCGCTCACGCCCAGTGTTCTGCAATGGGAAATCGATCGTGCACGGACACGACGCCAACTGGTGCTGTTCGTTCAGGAATCCCGCTTACCGACCGGCCAACCGTGCCTGCACGCCAATGACAGCCGTGGCGCACGCTACTGGCTGCCCCTCGACCGACCCATCGACACGCCATCTGCATTGCTCAGCGCCTTGGCGCAATTACAGGCACATATCAACAAGCCCGTCACCATCCTGCCCCACGGTGCCATCACCAGTATCGCGCGCGCGACATCGGCAACAGACAAACTGCAATTCGCCCTGCTGGCCTATCCGCCCATTCTGCCCGCTGATCTGACACCAACCACCCGCTACGCGATTACCCGAACACCCCATCTGCAACGACTGGAAGCCGAAAGCATCCATATCATCCGCGAAGCCGTTGCCGAAGCCGAGAACCCGGCCATGCTGTATTCCATCGGCAAAGACAGTTCCGTCATGCTGCATTTGGCGCGCAAGGCGTTCTACCCTGCCTCGCCGCCCTTTCCTTTGCTGCACGTCGATACCCGGTGGAAGTTTCGTGAAATGTATCTGCTGCGCGACCGCATGGCAAGCGAAAGCGGCATGGAATTACTGGTTCATATCAACCCGGAAGCCATCGAAAAGAACATCAACCCTTTTGATCATGGCTCGGCATTACATACCGATATCACCAAAACCCAAGGCCTGAAACAAGCCCTGGATCACTACAAATTCGATGCCATATTTGGTGGCGCACGTCGCGACGAAGAAAAATCCCGCGCAAAAGAACGGATTTTTTCATTCCGCAGCCCCACCCACCGTTGGGACCCAAAAAATCAGCGTCCGGAATTATGGAATCTTTACAATACCAAAATCAATCGCGGCGAGAGCATGCGAGTATTTCCGCTGTCCAACTGGACCGAACTGGATATCTGGCAGTATATCTATCAGGAACGCATTCCCATCGTGCCCCTGTATTTTGCCAAACCACGCCCGGTCGTCGAACGCAATGGCATGCTCATCATGGTCGATGACGCCCGCATGCAACTTTTGCCCGACGAAACCATTCAATGCAAAACCGTCCGCTTCCGCACGCTGGGTTGCTACCCGCTGACCGGCGCCTTTGAATCGGAAGCGCTGGATGTCGCTGACATCATTCTGGAACTGCTCGGTACCCACAACTCCGAACGCCAGGGGCGCGCCATCGACACCGATTCGGCCTCCAGCATGGAAAAACGCAAACAAGAAGGATATTTCTGATGACGACCACCATGCCACACCTCTCGTCCGCCACCGAACGCATGGACGTTTTCCTGCGTCAACAACAGCAACAGGATTTGCTGCGTTTCATCACCTGCGGCAGTGTCGATGACGGCAAAAGCAGCCTGATCGGCCGCCTGCTCTGGGAATCGCACCAACTGTTCGATGACCAGTTGGCCAGCCTGCGCGCCGAATCAAAACGTCACGGCACACAGGGCGACAACATTGACTTCGCGCTACTGGTCGACGGACTGACTGCCGAACGTGAGCAGGGGATTACCATCGATGTCGCCTACCGGTTCTTTTCCGTCAACACGCGCAAATTCATTGTTGCCGACACCCCCGGACACGAGCAATACACCCGTAACATGATTACTGGCGCCTCGAATGCAGACGTCGCCATCCTGCTCATCGATGCACGTCATGGCTCGCTCACTCAAACCCGGCGTCACGCCTGGCTGGTATCGCTGGTGGGTATCCGTCACGTCGTGCTGGCCATCAACAAAATGGATCTGGTCGAATTCAGTCAGGAAGTTTTTCAACGCATCAATGACGATTTTCGACTTTTCGCCAAACACCTCAACTTCGACAGCATTACTGCCATCCCGTTGAGCGCACTAAAAGGGGACAATATCACCCAGCGCTCGAATCACACCCCCTGGTATAGCGGACCCACCCTGATGGGGTATCTGGAAACCATCAAGATTTTGCCCCGCCACTCGAATCGACTGGTCTTCCCTGTGCAGTGGGTCAACCGCCCTCACGCCAATTTCCGTGGCTTCGCCGGCACCATTACCGAAGGCAGCGTGCATACGGGTGACGAGATTCGCGTCACATCTTCCGGACAAACGGCACGGGTAGCCGAAATCGTCACCTTTGACGGTTCACTGACCGAAGCGGGAACCGGAGCCGCAGTCACCCTCACTCTGGATCGCGAAATTGACGCTTCGCGTGGAGACGTCATTGCCCTGGCGCAACATCCTCTGGAAACCAGCGATCAATTTGAAGCCGTGCTGGTATGGATGAGCGAAGAAGCCGGATTGATCGGACGCAGTTATGACATCAAGCTGGCGACGCAATGGTCTTCTGCCACCATTACCCGCATCAAACACCGCATCGACATCAATACCCAGGCACATGAAGCAAGCAAATCGCTGGCACTCAACGATATCAGCGTCTGCACGCTCGCCACGGGAAAACCGCTGGTTTTTGACCATTACCAACACAGCCAGACGCTTGGCAGTTTCATTCTGGTCGACCGCTTCACCCATGCCACGGTCGCCGCCGGCATGATTCAGCACACCTTGCGTCGGGCGCAAAACATCCACAAACAAGCCTTGACCATCACCCGCGCCGAGCGCGAACACCAAAACGGTCACCGTGGTCGCGTCATCTGGTTCACAGGACTGTCTGGCTCAGGCAAATCCGCATTGGCCAATGCGCTGGAAACCGCCCTGCACGCCCAAGGCTATCGCACCTACATTCTCGATGGCGACAACGTCCGTCATGGCCTGAACAAGGATTTGGGTTTCAGCGATGAAGATCGCGTCGAAAACATCCGCCGCGTCGCGGAAGTCGCCAAATTGATGCTGGACGCCGGACTGATTGTCATGACCGCGTTCATTTCGCCGTTCCAGCGTGAACGCGACATGGCACGAGAAACCATCGGCGCTGAAAATTTCGTCGAAGTCTATGTGGATACGCCACTGGAAATCTGCGAACAACGCGATGTCAAAGGTCTGTACAAAAAGGCACGCCGTGGAGAACTGCCCAACCTGTCAGGTATCGGCAGCCCTTACGAAGCCCCCGCGCATCCTGAACTGGTGCTGCATACCACCGGCGATGACAGCCTGACGACCAATGTCGAGCGCCTGTTGGCAACCTTCTTCGCTACTGATGCAGCTCAATAAGCGTTCTTGCCGCTAAACACCTTGATCGTGCGCAACAGAATCCAGATATCGAGCCAGATCGACCACTGATTGATATACTCGATATCGGATTCCACCCGCCGCATCATCAGGCTGATCTCCTTGGTTTCGCCGCGCAACCCACGCACCTGCGCCAGCCCGGTAATGCCGGGCTTGATGTGATGGCGTGCAAAATAATCGCTGATGCGCTGTGAATACTCCATATCATGCTGAATCGCGTGTGGACGAGGGCCAACCAGCGACATGTCTCCCAGCAGCACATTAAAGATCTGCGGCAACTCGTCCAGACTGGTTTTACGGATGAAGCGACCCACCCGCGTCACACGAGGGTCATCTTTTTCCGCCTGTTTGACGACCTGACTTGTTTCCCCTTCTGGCTGAACGTACATGCTGCGAAACTTCCAGATCCGAAAAATTTTGCCATTCCAGCCCGCCCGTTTCTGCCGATAAAATATCGGTCCGGGACTATCCAGCTTGATCAGCACCGCAATTACCAGCAGCAATGGCGCGATGAGCAACAAGATCAGAAACGACAGCACGCGGTCTTCGATCAACTTGGCCAGGCGATTGAGTCCGATCAACGGCGTTTCAGACAAAGTCAACACCGGAATACCGGCCAACTCGGTCACCGCATGGTTGACCAGCCGCAAGGAAAAAATATCCGGAATCCAGTGAATGGTCACGTATTTGTCCATCAATCGCGGATAAATCTCCCCCAACACACCGGCTAACGCCAGCGGCGTCACCACGTATACCACGTCAACACCATATTCATCCACCAGACGCGGCAAGTCTGATACCCCACCCATTGTTTTTGAAGCGAGGTCATTCGCTGTCGGAGCACTCGTTGCCGACAACGACACCAGACCAACCACCTGCTCGCCCATCCAGAGGTTGCTGGAAATCTTGTGGCGCAAATGTTCGGCCAAAGGGCAATCACCCACAATCAGCGCCTGGCTGGTCTGGTTCGAATGACGCACCAGTTGATGATGCACCAATTTGACCGTCGCATGAAACGCCATCTGGGCAAGAAACCCGACAAGATACAACTCCAGTAAAAAAAACCCGGAATAATCATCACCCTGATGTGTCAAAAAAATGGCGGAAATAAACCCCATGAAACTGATCGACCACACCCTGAACAGCATGGCCGTCTTGTTCACGATATTGGCATTACTCCGGTACATGCCAAAATATTCGTAGCAGATCAGCATGATCAGCGCCAATATCAGCAACAATATCGTCTCGTCAGGCGTCACCTCACCCAAGCGTCTCAACAGCAATGCGTAAAAAATCCCGGATATCCCAAAGACATCCAGCCCCGCCTGCAATAATTTGACCAGATTGCTACGCCGCCGAAACAAAGGTTTTTTGTGTTTCTGGTAATACACCATATCCATTCAATATCAAGTTAGCCTCGACCTCGCGACCCAAGCAAAAACGCAACTTGAACCCGCCCCCCAATGGCGACAGCACCACGGCGACAGCACCACGTCGGAATAACGCCGACGATTCTACCATCAAAACCAGCGGTCGCGGCGCTTCCTGTAAACCGTCACACCTCATCGCCACAACGATTCAATGCCTGCAAGCGTGAAGACACGCCCAACTTGTCAAACGTTTTCTTCAAGTGATGTTTTACCGTATTCGGGCTGATTTCCATGATCAGCGCAATCTCATAATTGCTCTTGCCCAGTTTCACCCAACGCAAAATCTGGCGCTCGCGCTCACTCAATAATGCCAGCATCGAATCACCCGCGTCGCCCGGCTTGGCGCCAGGAACCGGCAAGGACTCGATGCGCCGCAACGTCGCATCGATATGCGGCATCAACATTTCCAGCGCCAGACGCTGCAGAGGAAACTCTTCCGCCGCGTCAAAAAATACATACAGGCTATCGTGCTGCCCGCGCAAATCACGAATCCCATACACCAGCAACGAACGCATGTTTTGCAGACGATCCAAAAAACAGGCCGAATCCGATCCGCCATCGATCAACGAAGAAAACCTGTTCAATACCAACCAGCGCTCATCTTGCGCGCGCCACTGCTGATACAGGCTTTCCATCAGAATATCTATGTTTTCCCGCGCGCTCATCAGGTATTGCGTGCGAACTTCCGGGATACTTGATACCACGTCATAATGCAAATGCCGCGCCGAAAAGTTTCCCCAGGCGGCAATCATCACGTCGTGCGGCAAACATTGGCGCACCCCGCCCTGCAACCATAAAAACAAATCCACATGGCGCTCGATGTCCAACGACTGCTGCATCAACTCCTGCAAACGCTGTGCTACTGACAGTTCATTATCCGCATTCAATTATTATTTACCCACTCTGACACGACGGAAACAATTCAGCCCAAGGAATCACCAATCAATTGGTACCCGCCACAGCCGCAAAAACACAGGCAGGCAGAGATAAAACAATGGCTCTCATCGTCCAACCCCCCATAAAACCCGCTCATACAAACCAACCGCCGGACAACCTGTCAGCGAATTTCGTACAAATCAACGCATTCTGCCACCATACTAATTATGAAGTATGAATATTTCAATACAAATTTCTGCCTCTTCTCAAAAATTTCCAGCCAAAAAAACCACACCACTACCCGAAAGGGTGATTGCATACGCCAAAAAAACCCGTAGAATACCCAACATAGGTCGACTAAAGGCTTGTTCGCGAAACACAAAAGATGCAATTACGATATTGTGACCAGCGGATAAAGCAACCACTTTGTTGGTCGGTAAGACCTTTGTGCCAGGCCAAATGTTTTTTGAAATTTAATTTGATCGAAAGGTTCTTATCATGCGTAAACTACTCATTTCCTCGGCGATACTTGCCACCTTTGCCACGCCGGTCTTCGCCAGCCCGATTGCCGGCCTCGTCAATACCGGCTTCGGCCTGGCCACTGGCCAGCAAGACATTAACTACGCGTTCACCAACAACGGTGGCACCGCCACCGGCACGGCGTGCGGCAGCTCGACCGGCAGGTGCGGTTCGGTTTCCAATGCTTCCAGCTTCCCCGTGGCGTGGCCTTACAGCAGCCTGCCTAGTTCATCTGGTGCACAATGGCTGTCACCCAACGTGAGCGCAACCGGTGACGCCCTCACCGAAGACCCGTCCAGCAACGGCAACTACAGATGGACGCTGGACTTCAACATTGCCACCAACCCAAACACTGCTTGGTTTACTGCCACCTGGTTGACGGACAACTACGGTTATGCCGAGCTGAACGGTAACACCATTACCGGCTCGGCCACGCCAATGCCGAACGGTTATGTCACCGGCACCAGCTTTGGTGCTCATTCCGGTTTCGTGTACGGCATGAACACGCTGACCTTCGTGGTAACCAACATCGCCAACGACAGTGGATTCAACCCGACCGGTATCGACGTAGAATTCACCGGCTCCAACGTGGCTGCAACGCCATTACCGGCTGCAGCGCTGCTGTTTGGTTCTGCTCTGGTCGGCGGTGGTGTCTTCGCCCGCAAACGTAAATCCGGCGGCTCTGCTGCGGTTTGAGTTTGAGTTGAAACAAAACAAAAAAGGGGCATGTAAGCCCCTTTTTTGTTGCCCTGCAGCTACGTTATGTTATGGGAATAAATTCAGGGTTCCATGGTGACCGCGCAACGTTTTGCGGAAATGTATTGTGAAAGCACGGCGCAGCAATTCATCCGCTCAATGGAACAAAACCTTCATACAGCATAAACAGCGAGATAATATATGAATTTGTGTGGAAATCAGGTCAACACAACATAACACGAGCATAACAACAGGAAACTGTTATACTTTTCATACCACGTCAATTAGGCACACTCATGGAACATACGTCCCTCAAACAATGGTTGATCTCCATTCTTACGGCAATATTGTTTCTGCACACGGGTATTGGCATGGCCAACGCTCTTCCGACCTACCACATCCTTCCCGGCGATACGCTATCCGTCTCCGTCTGGGGGGACGACAGCATGCAGATGAAAGATTTGCAGGTTCTGCCCGATGGCAGCATCTCGTTTCCATTGGCCGGACGCGTGGACGCCGCCGGACAAACCAGCACAGATGTTGAACACGCCATTGCCGAGCGGCTGAAAACATACCTGAAAGACCCCAAAGTCACCGTCATCATCACAGCCACCAGCGGCAGCAATGTGTACATTGTCGGCAAGATTGCCAAACCCGGCCCCGTTCCCCTGACCGGTCCGCTCACCGTCCTGCAAGCCTTGAGTGTGGGCGGATTGTTTGATAAATTTGCCGATACCAGCAACATCAAAGTGTTACGCAACACGGCTCAAGGAACAACCATCTTTCCTGTCAATTACGATGAACTGATCAAGGGCCGCAATCTGGGCAGCAACATTGAACTGTTGCCCGGCGACACGATACTGGTACCTTGAATATGTCGACCCCATTCATTCGTTCTCTCATCATCCCCCTAATGCTGGGGATGCTTTGCGCCGTTCCCGCAAAAAGTCGTGCAGACAGCTTCAGCCAGAGCATAAACGTCAGCAGTGGTGTCGTGTACAACACCGACCCCCTGTTCACGCCGGCCAACCAACCAGTTTGGCTGGCCGTGCTTTCACCCACATATACGGTAGCAAACACCAGCGGACTCAACGAATGGTCGCTGAATGCCGGGCTTAACATCCAGCGTTCGAGCGACACCCTCGTGATGGTCAACCGCAACGACCCAACCGCCACGCTGGGCTGGGTTCACACGCTTCAATCCGGCAGTGTCAGCATCAAAGCACATTACGAACAGGATTCCACCCTGTTCGGCGTCGGACAAGTCGGCAATAGCCTGGTTGCCCAGGACGGCACCAGTTATGTACAATCGATAACCGCTAATTGGCTATATAATCTGAATGACACGTGGCAACTGGACAGCGGCGCCACCGCCAACCATACCACATACAGCTCAGTCAACACCACATCACCTGGCGGGAGCAATTCGACCGGCTCTTTATTTGGTTACCAGTCAAATACCTACAATACGAAACTTACCAAGCAGTTCAGCAACACGCTCAGCGCTTACGGTCAAATCAGTTACACACAATTTTCGCTCGACAACCAACCCATCTCCGACACACAGTTTAATACCATCCTGGGAATACAGTCCACGCTGAGCGAAACGCTGACCTTGTTAGCCGACGCGGGTGTCACCGATACGTCCGGCAACGCCTTTTCCACTCCCGGCAACGCCGGCGCAAGCAGCAGCACGACTGGCGCCATTGGCAACATCACTCTCAATTATCTGGGGTTGCGCTCAAATGGCAGCCTGACTGTGTCACGAACCGACATGCCCAGCGGGTTTGGAGGATTTGTACTAACAGATGAACTTAATGGCGAGTACAGCCATGATCTTTCCAGCAACAACTCCATCGGCACTGGATACACTTATGCTAAAAATCTGTCGCTATACATTGACACCATCAGCCAGTTCAGCGTATGGTTCAGCCATCAAATCTCCTCTGCGCTTAGTTTAAAACTGATGTTACAACAACGCACTTTCTCTGCGCCCGGATTTTCCGGTGCCAGCGACAATGTCGCCAGCCTGTTTCTAACTTATAATAACCCCGATTTTTAATCAGAAGGCTCCCATGGCAACAGATTACAGCCTATCGTTACGGGATTATGTGGCCATGCTCAAACGCCACACCATCGCCATTTCGATCATCATCATTACTGTCTCGTTGGCCGCGCTTCTGGTCGCCGCACTTCTACCGCCAACTTACGAAGCCTCTGGCACCATTCTGCTGGTACCGCAGGAAATTTCTTCCGATCTGGTGCCTGAATCTGTCTCGGAATATGCCGGACAGAAGGTGGCCATGGTCAAACAACGCGTCATGACGCGCGACAACCTCATTGCCATCATCCATAAATTCCACTTATATGAAAAACATGGGAAGCCGCTGCCAACATCCCAGGCCATCGATCTCTTTAGACAAAACATCTCCATCGATCCCATCATCGACCCGGAAGCCAAAGCCAACAATCGTACCATCGCCTTTCGGGTTTCGTTTATCGGCCTCAACCCGAATACCGTCAGCGACGTTGACAACGAACTGGTCACCCTGTTTTTGAATGAGAATGCCAAAGTCGGTCTTGCGCGCGCAAATGATGCCACCACTTTTTTAGGGCAACAAGCCAGCAACCTGCGCGATCAACTGGATAAAGTCGGCAAACAGGTAGCCGATTTTAAAATGCAAAATTCCAACGCGCTGCCCGAAAACAAAGACGTGCTGATGTCATCCTATCAAGCCACCGAATCGGCGTTACAGGAAACTGCACGCAGTTATCAAGCCACGCAAGATGAAATCACCAATCTGGAAATCGAACTGACTGCTGCCAAAGCTGGCGATGTCAGCAACACAAATACAAATGACAACAGCACCGCTTCCGATCCGGCCGTCGAACTCGCACGGCTGGAAACGGAGTATAGCAAATTATCTGCCATATACAATGACAATCACCCCACCATGGTCATGTTAAGAAGCAAGATTGCCACGCTGAAAAAAACCATCGCCACCAGCTCTGGTACGAGCAATATGACGGGCAACCCGGTAACGGCGCAAATTGAAGCCAAAATCAGAGCCGCCCAATCTCAGCTCAGCATGATGGCGCAACAAGAAGTATCCTTGCGCGGACGGCTCGCTGCCATAGAACACGATCTGCTGCGCGAACCACAAGTCGAGCAACAATTGTCCGTCATGCAAGTCAACTATGACGCGATCAAAAAGAAATATGACGATCTGCGCGGAAAACAAAGCGCCGCCCAGGAAACCGCCAGCCTGCAAGAAGAAAACAAAGCAGAACGATTCGAATTGATCGACCCGCCGGTCATGCCGGACAGACCCATCAAACCGAACCGCATCAAAATCGCACTCACTGGCATATTACTGTCCGTTGCAGCGGCTGTCGGCTTCACCATCCTGCTCGAATCCAGCCAACAAAAAGTACGTGGCACGGCAGCGACCACCGCCATCATGCGCGCCCCACCGCTGGTCGTCATTCCGGAAATCCGTTCACCGGCAGAAATTGCTCAACGCAAGCGCCAACTGCATCGTAGTCTGTGGGCAATATTCATCACCACGATAATTGCCATATTGATCATTCATCTGTTCGTCATTCCGCTAGACGTTCTGATGCATAAACTCATGAATTATTCGACTGTTCCAGTCAAGGGTCTTTATGGAAAAGTTTAAGCGCCTGTTCAAAAAAAACCGGTCAACAAAAAAACCGGTACATACCGCAATCGAACCCGGACAAGAATCTCCCACCCTGCTGCGCATCCCACCAGCAGACACACAAGAATCTTCACTCAACAACGTCCAGTATGTCCAAACCCGTACCGTGGAACTGGACAAAGCGCTGCTCGAACGCAACCGGATTGTTGCCGGCAACAAACGTGAGCCAGTAAGCCGCCTGTTTGACCTGCTACGCACCCAAGTACTGCAAAAAATGGAAGCGCATGGCTGGCGAACCATCGCCATCGTCTCACCCACACCGGAAGCGGGAAAAACCTTTGTCGCCATCAACCTTGCCCTGAGTATTGCCCATCAGGCGAACAAAAGCGCACTACTGGTCGACCTCGATCTGCGGCGACCAAAAATTGCCAGTTACCTTGGCTTGCCCGTCAGCAAATCCCTGCGCGATTATCTGGATGGCACAGCAAGTCTGGCGCAAGTGCTGGTCAACCCCAGTGTTCCACGACTGGTCATCGCACCGCTGCTCAAGCCCATCGCCAACTCGTCTGAAGTTTTGTCCAGCAAACGCATTCAGCTTTTGCTAGATGACCTGCGCGACCGTTATGAATCGCGCATCGTCGTACTCGACATGCCGCCCATTCTGGTGGCGGATGATGCTTTGGTCATCCTGCCCCATGTCGACTGCGTATTGCTGGTACTGGGTGATGGACGCCATTCAGAAGCCGAGATTGAAGAAACCCTGCGCCTGATCCCCAACAAAAACATCCTGGGCACGGTACTCAACCGTGCCGATATGACTGTACCACTCCATTATTACGACTATTGAAGCATAGCATCCGCATGCCATTGCCGACGCGTATACGGCTTGGCATGTCCTGACAGCATCAATGCCGCATGCGTAATCCAACTCTGAGTTGGCAACGGCGTCAGTTTCGGCGTGCCCATCAACCCCAACAAACTGAACAACACCAGCCAGCGATTCAGCCAGATATTGGTGGCACCCCGTACCTGCCTCAGAAACCAGAAGGCCAGCAACGCGCCAAACAGGTACCCGGACACCGCCTCCGAAATCGAATGGGCATGCACGACCACCCGCGACCACGCAATCAGCGCAGCCAGCAACAACCCAACCAACACCGCCAAACCACGTACCACCCATTTTGCATGCAACTGTAAAAACCAGGCCAATACTGGCAGCACCGTCGCCACGCGCATGGCGTGTCCACTCATACCGGTAAAATCCCAAGGTTCATAACCAATACCCCACCCAATGAAAGCAATCTTGCCTGCCACCACGACAGCCATCCCGCCGACATACAACAACCCCCACCATAGCAGCACATCCAAACGCCAACTGACAAGCAGCCACAACGCAATGACCAACGCGGCCGGCGTCATCACCGTAAACTCCCCAATACTCGTTACCGCGCGCCATATTTCCATGACCA
>JAJYGL010000057.1 GCA_021790625.1 Pseudomonadota bacterium
TGGCTTGCCATTTGATGCGGTGACGCTGACGCAGGCAGTGGACAGCATTCGTGATGCCGCCTTGCAAAAGCAACGTTGTTTTTTTTCTACCCCCAATCTGAATTTCTTGATGATGGCGCGTCGTGATCGCGCGTTCCGGGAGTCGGTGTTGTGCAGCAATCTGGTGATCGCCGACGGCATGCCATTGGTGTGGGCAGCAAAAATGCTGGGCATGCCCATTATCGAGCGGGTGGCAGGGTCGGATGTGTTTGAAGCCTTGCGTGACGCGGTCAGTGCCGACGAGCCGATAAAAGTATATTTCTTTGGCGGCCCGGAAGGCGTTGCCGAACAGGCCGCACAGCGATTGAACCAGCAGCATGGCGGCCTGTATTGCACGGGGTTTTTTTCGCCTGGGTTTGTGTCGGTCGAGGCGATGAGCACGCCAGAGCAGATAGCTGCCATCAATGCCAGCGGGGCGGACTTTTTGGTGGTATCGTTGGGCGCCAGAAAAGGGCAGGAGTGGATCATGCGCAACCGGGAGCGGTTGCAAGTGCCGATTATCAGCCATTTGGGCGCGGTACTGAATTTTGAGGCGCAGACGGTGCGCCGCGCGCCAGTCTGGATGCAACATGCCGGGATGGAATGGTTGTGGCGCATCCGGCAGGAACCGTCCTTGTGGCGGCGTTATATCGGGGATGGTTGGGCATTCGTGAAATGGTGGTTGGGTTGCGTTGTACCTTATGCCTGGTGGCTGCGTTCGCATCGCCCCTGTCGTGATTCTGAAAACGGCTGCGTGACATGGCGAATGCAGGAGAATGGCTGTCGTTTGGCGGTTGTCGGGAACATCGGCGATACGGTGACGGCAGAAATTCGTGATGTCTTGCGCCGTGGCAGTCGATGCCAAGGCGATGTTGAAATCGACTTTAGCCAAGCACGTTATTTGTCTACGGGTTTTTTGGGATTGCTGTTGTTATTGGAACAAACCCTGTCGGCGCGGGGGCAACGACTGCGTATAACAGGAACGCACGGACATATCGCCAGACTATTGCGTTGGAATGGCGTGTGGATAGAGTAAAGTTCTATGGGCAGAGCTCCCTGTCCATCTGCCGTCAATTGGGAACGTAGGGAGGCAGCAAGGGATAGAGCCGACGCAGAAAATGGCGCAGATCCCGATCCGTCGTCGCGACGTCGGTCGTTACCGGCATCGTCAACCGTACAATGGCGCCATCTGTCCGGTTGATGCGGATGGCGTCTTCAAGCAAGGCGAGTTTCATCGAATATTCATTGCCCAAGTCACGCCCTCGCTGGTGAAACCAGTAGTACACGACCTGTTTGTCCAGTCCGCGATCGATTAACAAGCGTGTAACATGGATGGTCTTTTCGTTGTTGAGTTTGATGCCGGGGTTGGAGGCAGAGAGAATTTCCCATCCGCCACCGGGGATGCAGGCTTTGGGCGAATGAGGAACGAAACCACTGTGTTGCGAAGCGACATATCCAATGTAAACATTGATACCCTGGTCGTTGCGCTGATAATTGGCCTGCAGGTAATCCGTCAGGTGCAGGACACTGTTTTCGTTGTTGAGAAATGGGTAACTGACACCGTGCCAGTGACCAATGGTCATGGGAAAACTGTCGAAAGTTTGTCGTGTCGGTGTAACTTCCGGGTGTTGTGAATGGGTGATGGCGGCGGCACTGGCCAGAATGATCAGGAATAATGCTGCGATGATGGGTGTTTTACGGGTAGGCGATGGTGCGACAGGAATGCTGTTGGCTCCGGTGAGTCGGAATGACAGGGTATTGGCTAATGGTGTGTGGATGTGGCGCAGCAGGTTGAATAGTTTTGCTTCGCTCAACAGAGCGATGAGGCATAGCATGAATATGAGCCACCCCTCAAAATAATGCATGAATCCTTTGGCGGCGGCGTCACCATAAAAATTGACTAATACGCCGACCATGGCGATGCGAAAGCTGTTCATCAGAATGGTGATGGGGATGGTGGACAGAAAAATCAGCGTGCGCAGCAAAAATGGCGCCTGGTAAACCAGCGCAAAAATCAGGCCGATGGCCATGAGCGGGAACAGGTAATTCAGGCCGCTACAGGCGTCCAGAACCTGTAATTTGAATTCGCCCAGATCGATGACGTTGCCTTCCAGATACACCACAATGTGTAGCAAGTGTAATATTTGTACACCCAGCCAGGACGAGAGCAATTGCATTTTTCCGGACAGACCGACATCGATCATATAGGGTAATGGAATCGTGAATATGAATAGCAGCATGGGCATCGCGATACGGCGAATCTGGTTACCCATCAGCGTCCATGCCAGACCGGCGAGCGCCAGCACCAGGCTGTATTGCACGATGGTCCAGATGGCGCTCAATTCACCGACGATGAGGCCAATACTGGCGAGGAAAGTCAGTAAGACCCCATTCCATGCACCCATGTTGCCCGGAGCGATGGCGTTACGGCGTTCCCAGATCAGATAGAATGTGACCAGGATGACCAGAGGCACATGGCTGTACCGTTCCTCGTCCATGACACGCCCTGTCCATTCCACAATCGCTGGATGATAAACCTGCCAGAGTAAACCAGCAGTCAGGGCAAACAGGATCAGGCGTCCATGCCGGGTGAGAAAAGCGGGTGCAGTCATGTGTCAGCCTCGGAGAAATGTGTTGTCATAGCCTGTGCGTAGATTTTGAGCATGCGGTCGATTTTGTCTTCCCAGGTAAATTCCTGGCGGATGCGTGCGACGGCCGCGGTGCCATATTGTTCGCGCAGAGAAGGGTTTGCGACGAGATTGTCCATGGCGCGTGCGAACTCAGTGACCAAATGTTCGCGAGACAGCGGATCGATCAACAAGCCGGTTTCCGTCGTGATGTAGTCGGCCGGCCCACCCCAATTCGTTGCGACTACCGGCAACCCACGCGCCATGGCTTCCAGGACCACCGCGCCGCCACATTCACGGATGCTGGGCAACAGAAACATGTCTGCTTGGTCGTATTCGTTCATGATGCGGTCGTGCGGAATGGCACCGACAAACTCAACACGATCTGTCAGGTCGGTGGCGCGGTTTTGCAAATTGATGCGTTCCGGGCCGTCCCCGACGATGCGCAAACAGATGTTGGCATTTTGACATTCACGCAGGGCGTCAATGAGAATGTCGATGGCTTTCCAGTCCTGCAAACGACCGACGTACAAGGCAACGGGGCGATTCTGCTGTTGGTACTGGCGGGGATGTTGAATGATTTTATGGGCAAAGACCCCATTTTCCACCAGTTCGATGACTTTTCCCCGATGCAGGGCGGGAAGCGCCTGCCGGGTTCGCGCGTTGGCCACCAGCAGGATATCGGCAAAGAATTTGCCCGGCAGGCATAAATTGTACAGGTCGGTGAGGCCGCGCATGACACGGTAGAGTGCTTTTTCAACGCGGCCGGTCATGTGCCGGAACGCGGGTGGAAAGTCCATGCCGCCATTCATCGGGCCGATAATGATGGACACGCCCAGTCCGAACAGGATTGACGGTTGCCGTGGTGAAACTGGCGCGGGCTCATGTATCACATTGATGTTGTGTTGACGAATGACACGACGCGCAATGCGCCATTGATAAATCTGGGTAATCAGGTGCATCAGTGCGCCGGTGCTGGCAAGTGCTACCCGATCCGGCAGAAATCCGCTCAGTTTGTTGAGCTGGACGTGCAGCCAGGTATCCGGAATATAATGGATGCGTTCGGTGTCGATACCGGGAATGGCTTCGATGCTGTTGCGGGTGCGGATATGGGTAATCAAATGAACCTGTGGCAGACGCTGCGAGAGCAGGACAAAGTAATTCAATGGCAGCATGGCTTCGCCGCCGAAGCGGTTGGAGGCGTGCTCGCAGACGATCAATATCCGGGGTTGGACAGAAGACATCAGATCCACCAGTGCGGAAACAACAGATTGGCGACAACGCGGGCATAATATTTTGTGATGTGGCGCCAGTTATTGTAGCTTTGCCCATCGTACCCGCGAATACCATATATTCTGGGGACGACATTGAAACGAACGGTGATATCCTGACGAACCGGGCCGTGATCGTGCAAGCGGCGGTACAGGATACGTTCGCCATCGTCCTGTTTGCTGCTGTGCAATTGGAGGTCGATTGCAACCAGTTCATGGTAGGCGCGGATGGTGAACCCGGCCAGATAGAAATCCACAAAACGGTGTGGTCGCGAACGGGAGTTGACATACAAAGCGGTGGCTTCAGCCGGTTTTTTGCGCACGATGTGGCCGATGTTGGCGATGCGATACCGTCCGGTGATTTTCCACAGAAACGCATCCGGATGTTGTTGCAGCAATTGTGAACGTGCTAACACTTCGTTGATGAGATTGAGTTCCAAAAAAAACCGGCTGTTGTCAGGGCTGTCGTTTGCTCGCCAGGAAATGAATTCAATTTTGTCCAGAACGCCATGCGAACGGGCGATGTGGATGAGGCTGTCCAGTGGATAATCAGAGTTGTCGGCATAAATCAGCGCATCAAATACGCCGGTCGCGGCTTGCTGACAATAAAAAGTGAATGCTTGCTGGTAATCACGCAAACGTTGTTCCGGATCACTGTGCCGCAGCAGGAATGTGTTGGCGGATGGCGCAATGGTTGAGGTGATGAGCGCGATGTTGCGGAGCGAGTTCAAAACAGGGCGTCCTCTGGCAAAGACAGAAAATTGCCGCAGATAATAACATTGTTTATGGATGACTTGTAAGCAAATGTTACCGTGTGATGAGCTTATGAGGATGGCGTGCGTGTCACAAAATGCTGGATATGCTGCGCCCATCGTATCGGATTGCAATGGGTCTGTGCAAATTGCGTGGCATTGTCGGTCAGTTGTCGGGCGAGTCGGGGCGTTTCTTGCAGGCGCTCGATGGCTTGCGTGAGCGCCAGATGGTCACGGTTAGGTATGACCAGGCTGTTGTGGTCGGCGAGCAGATAGTCTTTGGTGCCGTGCGAAAATGACGAGATGATGGGGACGCCGAGTTGCATCGCGCCTACGAGGGTAATATGTCCGCAGGCAGTTTGATCATCCAGCAGTGGCACGATGCGCCAGAACGCGCGATTGTCCAGATTGAACAAGACGCTGACATTGTCAGGCGGCGTCAAATCTTGCATGGCGTGCGGCCGGGTCACGATGACGAGTTTGAGTTGCGGCAATCTGCGGAATGTTTCCAGCAAGGTGGCATAGTCACGGCCTTCGCCGCCGGCTGCGCAATAATACTCTGCGTCGGGAAGCGGGAAGTTGACGTCTGTGTCGGGTGGATCCATCGCCCAGAACAGATGGTGGAATTTTTCGATGGGCAAGTCAAAATATTCCGCATACCGTTGGCGTTCGAATGTGCTGTACACCACGAATTGCTCAATCCGAGCGAGGCTTTTGTGCATGGCGCGTTGTAGTGTGGCGCCGGGCAATTGGGTAAAATTGAATGAAAAAGCGAGGTGGCGGTTGCGTTTGCCTGCTACGTGCAATAACACGCTTTGCCAGTGGGTCAAGCGTGGCATGTGCGAGATGATGATGTCTTGTTCTTGCTGTAGCGCGCGGGCGGCTTGCCAGCAGGCACGATAGCGGCTGAGTTTTGGGCGTTTGATGAGGCGTTCAAGCCGGTTTTTTGGCGTGGCAGTAAAGTATTGCCAGTTGATACCATGATTGTCCGGGTAAATGTCCTGAATGAAATTCCAGTCCGGTTCGGCTAATTCAGCAACATTGACCACGGTTTTCACGATGACGATTCCTTGCGCGCGATTGTGTGACGCAACGCCTGCTCGAACAGATCGGTCGATGCCTCCCAGGAGCTGTGCTCGACGGTGGCGAAGGCGTTGGCGGAGTACTGCCGCCATTGCTGGTTGGTGCTGGACAGGATGGTGGTTGCGGCCTGAACCATGCCATCCACATCGTCGATATTGATCAGAAATCCGTTGTGGCCATCAATGATGGCTTCTTCTGGCCAGCCGGTGCGGGTAGAAATGACCGGCGTGCGGCAGGCCATGGCTTCCATTGCAGGCAGATTGAAGCCTTCGCTGCGGCTGGCGGTAAGCCAGACATCGCATTGGGCATACAGGTGGCGGATATGGTCTTGTGGCGGATGCAAATGAAATTGAATGTCTGGCAAACGGGCGTCTGTCGTCGCGATGGGGTGTTCGCCAAAAGAAATGATCTGCAAATCCGGAAAGATGGTTGCCAGTTTTTGTATGGCCCGTAACGTAATATCCACTCCTTTGAATGCACTGGGCGAATTCAGAAAACCCACAGTTGGCCGTGGTTGTTTGTTGCGTTCCGGCGCAAAGAACTGTGTATGGTCGACACTGTTTGGCACCAGATCAACGGCGGTGTCGTGATATTCGTCCCGCATGACGTTTAACAGCCAACGGGCAATGACAATTTTGTGCAGTGGCAGAGTGTAGGTGCGGCGGCAACGCTCTATGGGCAAGTATTCATGAATTTCATGGTGTTGAACGAAATATATCTTGGCACCCTTTGAAGGAGACAGTGCCGCGGCCCATTCTGCGGTTTCCCACCAAGTGGCAATGACCACATCCCCATCGGGAACGTCAGCATCGACAATCGGCCGATGGGTTTCCAGTACGCGATGGTCCAAAGGTAAAAAATCAAAATGAGAGGTTTCTTTCCTGGACCATTTCTTGCCCGTCAGTGCGGATTTCAGTCTATGAATGAAAGTGGGCTTGGGTTGGTTCTGTGAAATGATGCGGACTTTATGGCCGCGTTTTTGCAGCAGGTTGGCGTAAATACTGATAACTCTGATTCCACCTCCCAGATTGGCGGGTGGAGACAGAAAGGTGATGCGCAGGGATGTGGCGGAAGTTGGCATGATATCTAGCATGTAGGGGGTGTTGTCCGGAATCCGTTCAATGCGGGGGCAGGCAACAGGCTGTAAGCCATGCTTATTCCCGCCATGCTCCAGTACACGGTGGGGATAATATTGATGCTGCTGACTGTGGCGATAATGATCAGTATGCCGATAACGGTTGCCAGCAGGCTGCGTCCGAGTAGAGCAGATTCCGAGACGGGGGGAAATTGTTGGCGCGCGCGGTTGATGCGCGCCAGAATGTTGACGAAAAAACTGCTGAATAATGCCAGACCGGTCATGCCGTAAAACAGGGCGATGGCAAGATAGCTGTTGACCAGATCGATAATGCCTTGCCCCTGTACCATGCTGAGCATTTCCGGCGTTTGCAGCACATTTACCGAGCCGAATAACGGGTTGCGCTGAATCACGATCATTCCGTTGTGAAGTAACCGTTGCCGATAATCAATGGTGTCGCTGTCGGTATGACCAATGACCGGTAAAACATTGAGGAAACTTTTTCCGCCCGGGATGACAGGTAACAGTATCAGCAGCAGTATACCGATGGCAGTCAGACGCGCCATGCGTTGCATGGCCTTTTGCCCGGTGGCGATAAAAACCAGGAACATGATCAGTGCACCAACCCATGGCCCACGCGATATCGAAGCCAGCAAACCGGTTATCAATACCAACAGGCCGTTGCGACGGCCGGTTTTGTTGGTGATGAAAAACGCGATATATGTGTACAAGCCAAGGGCGACGGCCATGCCATAGCCAAACACGATGGGGCCGCCATAGGATGTGTAAGCACGCAGACTGGTGCCTCGGTCCAGGTAAGAACCGCTGGATAGTTGCCAGATGGATGGCAAGCTGGAGTACAGCAGCCAGTGTTTGATAAACTCAAAGATGCTGATGCTTGCAGACAGGGTGGCGGCGAACAAAAAAGCGGTGATGGCAGTTTTGAATTGCTGGGTGGTGCGCAGATATCTGCTCAGGACAAAATAAGGTAAAAAAACATCAATAAAGGCATAAAATGCTTGACGCAAGGTGTCGGTGACTGTGGTGTCGCGCAATTGCAGTATGACGGTCAGCGTCAGAAACAGTAACAGCAGTTTGTCTGCCATCGTGGCAAGTGGATGCAAAGTGTTCCTGTCGCGGGTCAGAGTTAAAAATGCGGGTAGCAAAATGACAAGGGACAGCAGGCGCGGATAATTCAGTGTGAACAGGTAATTGATGACACCTAATCCGGAAATGCCAAGCCCGTAAGGCGGGATCGCACACACGAGCAACAGATACAGAACTGCCACGTCGGACTCGTGTTTTTTTGCGTAGGCGTGCAAAAAAATTGCCGCTGCGATGATGAATAACCAGAAGCCGGGTAACAGAAAAGCGGTAGCACTGACGCCAAGCCAAATATTGCGCCACTGTTTCAGTTGCGCACCAGGGACGATGCCGGTCAAAGACGGCTGGACAATTTTTGTTACGGCGACGGCAATCAACGCAATGATAATAAAAGCTTTGTATTGCTCTGGCATATTGGCCTGCGCATGTTTGGACAGAACATAACATTCGCATCATACAGCCTGAAGGCGATTTCGTGCAATAAGGCTCGTGCGGGCAATGCGGACAGGTTCAATTGGAAGCAAAAATCTTTTCCGACGCCGGTCAAGCCCGGATTTTGCCGTAAATTCGCCTAGCCTGGTTCACCGGCAGTCCATCTGTGGCCGGTGACCCCGCTGGATGTACAGGCAAGCCCTGTTTCCGTCAAGAGGTAACAGGTTTGATATTCCGGTTCCAGAACGATTGAAGTTTAAAGGCTAACGACGGCGCACGATCTATAAAGGGACGTTCAATAAAGAGATATGTAAAATTGGAGAGCAGCATGAGCAACAGCAACGTAGCGCCAACCACGAGCCAGTACAGCGGCAACCCGTGTATGGGCGGATTGCCGATCTGGAATATGGTGTATAGCACAACGCCTTGGAGCAGATAAATGCTGTAGGAGATTTCACCCAGTTTCATCAATGCCTGGCTGGCAAGAATGCCAAACAGGGTATTTCCGGAAGCAATAGTCAGAAATATTATGAAATACAATAATTCGGCAGGAGTGGAGTAACCGGAATGATAATGCAAAATCAGCGTTAGCGAGAGCGCGATCACCAATAATGAGCCATAGACACCACTCATGAATTGTCTGATGCGTTTTGCGAAGGAAGCAACATACACTTCGTAGGTGAGGATGCCGAGCGCAAACAACAGAAGAAAGTGCGAGTGTAATTGGTACTTTGTGAAAGCGATATAAATCAAACTACCATAAACCGCCGACAGGACGAGAGTTTTTGTCTTCAGTGATGCAGGATGTGCAACGACAGACATGATCGGTAGCGCGCCATAAAACATCCATTCATAAGTTAAAGTCCAGGTCACGGCAGCATTGATAATCCATGTATTGTGTATGCCGAACAGGTCGGGCGTTCCCCTGAAAAGAAGTATGGTGGTGTAGTCGTGCAGATGAAACACGTGTTGCGCAAAGGGGGTGCAATAGTAGGCAACAGCAATCAGCAAAATTGCCGAGAACAAATAGAGTGGCATGATTCTCATGACTCGTGACGAGTATAACTTGATCCAGTTGGTCTGTTTGGTTCCACTGATTTTTCCCCAGAACAAAAATCCGGTCAGCATGAAAAAAATTATCACTCCCCCTTGACCAAAGTGCGTATAAAGGTTCGAGGATGGCTCCGCCCAGATTCCGCTCGTTTTGTACCCATACCAAATGGCAGCGTGGTGGATAAACACAAACAAGGCTGCCATACCACGTAACCCATCCAAAGATTGGAATTTTTTATATTGTTTCGGCATGTCAAATCTTGATAGTATGTGCGCTAGAATAATTGCCAACATGCTGATTAAAATGGCGTATATAGATGGCATGGTATCTCCGGTCGTCAATGAAGAAGGCGCACTAAGGGTTTGACTGCTTTGTTTTAAAATCAATTGGTTTTGTGCCCATTCTGTCATGGAAACGGAATGTAAGCCAGAGCAGAATGAGAGAGGGAAAGGGGGGCAGGTACTCTGTTGTAACGTCAGGCAGGGCTGGAAAAAAGCGCATTTGTTTCATCTGGCTACCATGTGGATTCAACGGCGTGCGAGGTTTTTTGGCCGCAAAAGCGGTTTGTGAGTCGTTTTTTGTTTACAATGCCGTGACCATGAATAGTTGAACAATAATGTGTGTCGACTGTGCGCGCTGCCCTGTGGCACACGACGCGTGAATCATTCGCGTGTTGATGCGTTGCAGGACGATTGATGATGTGTGTGATATAAAAACACATGAGTTATAAAAACTGATTGCGGTGATGCTGTTGATAACCAAACCTTATTTGTTGCTGATACGTATTCCGTTCACCAGAAACCAGGCCGGGCGGTTGTTTTGTGATTTGTTGTGGGCGAAAGACTTGAAACTGCATTTGAATTATCTTGCGGATTTCTCGATTTGTTGTCCTGTGCTGCAAAGTGAAGATGTGCACAAATTGGTTGACATTACCGATTATCCCATCCGGAAGGTATATGAATTAAAGATGGATTTCGGGATTGTTTCCGTTATCAGGAATCTTGTTCCCAATTTTTTTCGAGTTTTCTTCGCCTGTAAACGGGCGGCTATCGTGCATTCAAGCGGGGCCGGTTGGGCTTTCCCGTTGTCCTTTTACGTGTTGGTCATAAAGCATTTTGTAAAATTTCAATGGGTTATGGTAATTGAGTCATCCTTTTGGATGCGTAGCAGCAATGAAAAAACAGGCTTGCGAAGTATGGTGCGTCATCAGGTGTATAAAACATTATTGACTGCCTGCGTCAAAAATGCCGATGCAAGGATTTTTACGCAATCGTTTTACAGACACTTTTTTTTGGGCGAAGACACGCAGCGCACGTTGATTGCTCCGGCAATATGGGTTGAAGAGGAAAATATCTTGTCGCCCGACGTGTTTGAACAGCGTCATGCCCATCGGAAGGCCGTGGTGTTGGAATGCATTTATCCCGCGCGGCTAATCGAAGATAAGGGTGTATCGGTTTTATTTGCCGCCATCAGATTGCTGCAGGCCGCAGGGGTTCAAGTCAGGATCTCCATCATGGGCACAGGCGCCCTGGAAAAAATGTGCAGGGATTTTGCGCAACAGGATTTTGGGTCGGTAACCGTTGTTTTTGTTGAGCCTGTTGAATATGGGCCAGCGTTTTTCGCGGTACTGTCTCAATACGATGTGGTACTGGTGCCAAATATGAAAGAAGAGCAGCCGCGCATTATCTTTGACGCGTTTAGCCAAGGATGTTGCGTCATCGCATCGAACACTTCCGGTATTATGGACATGACCGTAGATGGCGAAAATGTCATTATTTTCGAGCGTGGTAATTCGAAGAGCCTGGCGAATGTCATTCAATCCGTAATAAATCAACCCGACCTCATTCGCGCCATTGGGTCTCGTGCATTGGAGTATATCCGGGGAAAATCACATCAACAAATGCATCGGGAGCGGGAACGATTCTTAACTGACACACTGGGTCTTTGATATTCATTCGCGCAGGCTGAAAAGGCTGGACGATGATTGAATCGACAGGGCTTATGTTTTCATTCATGATTGCAAACAACTGATGATTGTCGATAGACATGGATGTGGCGGCGGCAATGAATTATTTGTGACTGGATTGAAAAACCTAGATATATTGGGTATTATCCCGATGTATTCAGTGTGCGGTATGGGTTTTCATGTTTTTGGTGTGGCCATTGTTATGATATAGTCGTTACAATTGTCGCTTATATTAACTTTGGTTGGTAGTTGTGTTGATGTCTGGTGTGGTTATGGTGAGACCCTGTATTCGTTTTGCTGGTTTAAATTCCCGCCCAGCAGGTCGATGGCCTTATTTCTTGTGGGGCTTTGAATGAAAATTTTTTCTTCGCAGCACGCGCCTGACGCAAAGTGCGATGTGTCGGTATTGGTCGTTAATTATAATGCCGAGCATTTGCTCGATCAGTTTTTTGGCGCATTGCAGGACTCCTGCGGCGCATACAGGGCTGAAGTCATTGTTTACGACAACGGTTCGGTGGATGGTTCTGTAAAAAAAATAAAATCAGATTTTCCATTCGTAAAATTGATGGCTCATGCGAACAATATCGGTTTTGGGCGCGCCAACAACGGCGCTTTCGAATACGCGTCGGGGCGGTATGTTTTGTTGCTCAACACAGATGCATTTGTTGAACCAGACAGTTTAAGCAAAACCATTGAATATATGGATGTTCACCCAAATTGCGGTATTCTGGGTGTCAAACTGATCGGGCGTGATGGCGCATTGCAACCCTCTTGCCGGTATTTCCCTACACCTTGGAATAATTTTCTCTTCCGAACCGGATTAAATCAAATATTTCGACATACCAGGCTTGTTGACGATATGTCCTGGGACCACGCATCGGTGCGACAGTGTGATTGGGTGCCTGGCTGTTATTACCTGATTCGCCGTGAGGTGATTGAGCAAGTAGGTCTTTTCGATCCCCGCTATTTTTTGTATTATGAGGAAGTAGACCATTGTTTCGCCACCAGAAAGGCAGGGTGGGAAATCCATTATTTCCCGGGAACAGAGATTGTTCATCTGGGCGGAGAAAGCGCCAAGTCAGAGGGAGAGTTGACGCCATCCGGGCGGCAGATCGAGTCGCTTCAGATGGAGAGCGAGTTGTTGTATTTCCGAAAAAACCATGGTCGATTTGCCGCGTTTTTGAACGTGCTTCTGGTCTCTGTTGGCGATGGAATCATTGTATTGAAGCGTATGATTAAAGCCAGTAAACCTTATGGATTAAAAGATTATATGAACCATACCATTCTGATGTGGAGACTATATGTTCGTACCCGGTTTGGGTTGGTTTCGACCAGATAATGCAACATGTGCCCAAAAACCATTTCAAGAGCGACATGACCCGTGTTTAAAACCATTCGTATGGATTTACAGACATATGGCGGAGATTGGGCCGCACAGGGGTTCTGGGTGATGCTGGTTTATCGTTTTGGCCGTTGGCGATATGGTGTGCGACCTTCGGCGTTGCGAAGGTTTTTATCTTTACTTTACAGGATGCTTTTCAAGATTGTTCAGATATTGACAGGGATTGAGTTGCCGTGTGAAGTGGAGGTGGGAAAAAATTTTGTCATTGATCATTTCGGTGGAATTGTGATCAGTGGTTATGCGAAATTTGGAGATGATTGCCGAATTCGAAATGGGGTGGTAGTAGGGTTAAAGCGGGTAGACGAACCCTGTGCTCCGATTATTGGCAATAATGTTGACATTGGCTCTGGTGCCAAAGTGCTCGGGAAAATTCGCGTTGGGAATAATGTCATCATTGGTGCAAACGCGGTAGTCATCACAGATGTGCCGGACAATTCTATTGCGGTTGGTGTGCCAGCGACGATCAAAGTGCGAAGGGGCATTGAATAATTGTCGTTTCTTCCGCATCATCGCTTGATTTGCGTTTGGGGCATCGTGCCAGTGCCGCAAAACGTGCGTGCTCAAGGCTTGCGCCTTGATTGCAAATGGGCGGAGACTTATGGGAAGCATGCCGTCCGTTGAGCCATGATCACGGATGATTGGTTGTAGACGTTCGGACTTGATCTGACGGTTCCTGTTTTGACGGTGCCTGACGGTCGCGATTGGAACCATCAATCACTGGAACCGGCTCGGCACAGCCTTTCATTTCGCACCGCCCATTCCGAAAAAACCGGCGGCGACAGATGCGACATGAGCAGCGCTTGCGTCGTTTCCGAAGCGTT
>JAJYGL010000264.1 GCA_021790625.1 Pseudomonadota bacterium
CATCGCCCAACGGCCAACCGTTTGCGTCAATGGGAGCCAACCCGTTCATGTTGGCGTTACTCCACGGACGCGCATGCTTCATCGCGTCCACAAAGGCAAAACTGCCATCCCAATCGTTTAATGACCATGTGTTCATGCCGAACTGATTCAGATTTCCTGTCGCAACCGCCGTATTACCGGTCGTGCCGGTAACGGCGTTTGTCACGACAGGCGCTGTGACAACGTTATTCGCCGGTGACGGACTTAACGGAATGACCGGCTTCATCACCGGCGCCTTCCTGTTGCCGATATTACAGCCGGCAAGCAACACGCTGGCTCCGGCAAATCCGCCCATTTGAGTAATGCGCTGTAATAACTCTCTGCGAGTCATGTTTTTCATTTTTTCCATGATAATTCCTTTATGCGGATTTGACATCGATTGAACGCAAAGCAATACCGCCGCTAACCATTTGTAACCGAACCATGACCAAACCTTGCGGGATATTGGCTGCAATGGATGGACTCCACGCCAGATTGTTATCGGCAGGCATGGTAACATTACCCATATTGACACCGTTTACCCACAAAGCAATCACACTATCGGATTGAGCAATGGCATTTATTGACAATTGCGCGGCAAACGGTTGGGCAGAATTACCCGGAAAGGACATCCATTGCCCTGGTTTGATGCCGCCAATACCCTCTCCAAACGAAAACGCATGCAGATAGCTGGATGAGTTTTGTATGCTGGGTAATGCCGTCACCAGCATTTCACCCGGCAATGCCTGACCAATATTAACGGCCGCACGCGGTTGTCCTTTCAACGCCAGCAAAGCATTATATTTCGGTGTATCCAAGTTGGTAATATCCGGTGTAAATTCCCAATCCACAGCGCCGGTCATGGTGTAGTATACCAATAAATCACCACCATTTTCCGACCAGTAGTTGTGCATGAACTCGGTCATGGTTTCCATGCGTGGGTCGGCATTGATAGCCAGAATATCGGCGGTCGGAATATTATCGACGCCATCGCCACCTTCGTATGCAATGCGCTGCAGTCCATAATTCTTTGCCGCCATCGCATCAATAGGAAATGCGGCAACCGTTTTTGAATCCGGATAATTATTGGGGATAAAATATGCGCCAGGTGTGTCTCCCATTGTATTGACGCCATAATAACCGGAGCCACCCGCACCATACACGTAAGAATTGACTTCGCGCGGTGGATTGAGTGTTGCGCCATACGCATCGAGCCATGACAGGACTCCTTCGTTGCCAGTGCCTTTTTGTCCCATCAACACAGGGCGTACCCTCGTCATCATGGCAGAATCGCCAAATACGGCACGGAACAGATCGCTGATGTGGGAGGCCATGTATGCGGTATAACGATAACCGGTATAATAAATATTGTTTTGCGGTTGTACCGCATAAACCGGATGATCGGCAGGCAAATACTTGATTAAATCCATTACAACATAGAAACAGTAAAACCCGACAGCAGAATTCCATACCTCATTACCGAATTCAACATAAACATTCAAATTGCTGTCAAGCGGCGGATATACCGGATTGCTCTGCGGCGAAGTATAAGGAATCGTGCCGTCCGTGCCGTACAGTATTGCTTGTGCCATCTTGGTGATGAAATCATCATTTGCGATGACCGGCACATTGATCCACAAATCACATCCGGTTGCATTGGCAAGCTGAATATGATGTTCTAATGCCACCATGGAAACAATTGTCGGATTTGGTTTTGCAGCCATATTGGTGCCGCCCAAATCCTGTCCGTTTGATTTGGCTACATAAGCAGGAATTGGTTTATAAAAGGTCAACGGTGTATTGCGGTCACTCCAGTTTACCAGCGTATTGCTGTTTGTGTTCGTCCAGTCCATCGTGCGGATAACACTACCGATCTGCATCGCTTGTACATAATAATCAGTAAATACTACACTGCCGTCAGTCGGGTATCCGGGACGATATAACCGAACATTCGTAAATCCAGAACCAACCGGAGAACTTGGCGTGCGTTTGGATTGCGTGATAGCAAAACCAAAACTGGCGCCAGTCGTTCTTGTGATTGCCACGGTAAGATCAGCAGTTGTGGTATTTGTTGACGCATCGTATTGTTGATCGGCTACGGCGAGTGAAAAACCGGAATATACACCGGCAATATTCCCCTGTCCGTTAAATACCAGCTTGTATGTGCCATTGATATGTTCCGGCATACCTGTGTATACGACCGTTCCAGCATCTTCTGTTGGCCAACCGTTCTGATCGGTCGTTGCCAAGCTTTGCATATTTGACGTGTTCCATGAGCGTGCATGTTTCATCGCATCCACAAATGCGAAACTGCCGTCCCAATCGCCTAAAAACCATGTGTTCATACCAAATTGATTCAATTTGCCTGATGTTGCGATCGCGGGCGTGACGGCATTGACATTCGCAACAGTTCGCGCCGTGGTGGTCGGTGTGGTCAGCACCTGCGTTGCGGCTGGAGCAACCGGCTTCATCACGGTCGCTTTTCGGTTACCGATATTACATCCGGCAAGCAGCATACTGGCTCCGGCAAATCCACCCACCTGTGCGATGCGTTGCAGCAACGCCCTGCGAGTCATGTTTGCAATCTTTTCCACGTCAATCTCCTCAACCCCTGGTACCAACCGTTGATATTTGATCTGGATCATTCGATGTACCTAATATCTCTATTCGCCATTTTTGCTTGCTGTCGATTCGCACCGGGTATGTTCAGGTTTCCAAAATCTAAAAGCATCATCTATCACCTCGTTCTGGTTATAGTTCAGAACCCGTATTCCTGCAAC
>JAJYGL010000244.1 GCA_021790625.1 Pseudomonadota bacterium
AGAACCGCCCCGGATGCCGTTTTTTTTCGCCTGTTCGAGCAGCCATTCATACAGCAGTATGTGGTGGTGTTGCTGGTTTTCATGGATGTAGAACGTCAGGCAGATGGTTTGCAGGGTTGTGTTTGGCATGACGATATTTCCTGTTTTGGACGCGGCTTGCTGTTATAGCCAACCTTTGGTTTTAAGCAGATTAAAACTCGTGATGCCCAGCGCGGTCATGAGGAGCGAACCGCCGAGGTGAGCCAAGACGTGTACCAGCGCCCATAGATACTCTGCCCGGGAAATGAGGGTGACTGATTCAGCAGAAAAGGTAGAAAAAGTGGTCAGTCCTCCCATGAATCCGGTGATGATGAATAATCTTGCTGCCGGATGGATGCCAGCGTGTTGGGAGAAAAAAGCCACGGCAACGCCGACGAGATAACCGCCCAGCAGATTTGCGGCGAGTGTGCCCAGTGGCAGCGTCGGAAACACAGGGTTGAACACGATGCCTAGCCACCAGCGCAGCCACGCACCAATCGCTGCACCGATACCTACGGCAAGAAAACCGATGGCGCTCATGGGGTAATTGTTCTCCGGTCTTGGATGGTCATGGGTGGGTCGATTCGGTTGCAGTGTACGTTTTTTTTTGCCGGGTAGTCAAGTGACGGGAAAACATACCATAGGTGCAGGGTTTTCGTTACAATGCCAGCTTCGCAGTGAATGAGAAATGGTTAATGCTGGCAATTATACTGGCGTATCTGTTGGGGTCTGTGTCATTTGCCATATTGGTGAGTCGTTT
Source organism: Pseudomonadota bacterium (assembly GCA_021790625.1). Lineage (GTDB taxonomy): Bacteria > Pseudomonadota > Gammaproteobacteria > Burkholderiales > Sulfuriferulaceae > Sulfuriferula. Next base: position 779 of record JAJYGL010000244.1, read on the forward strand.
GTTTGGCTTGCCGGATCCGCGCACGCATGGCTCAGGCAATCCGGGAGCGACCAATATGTTGCGCACCGGGCGCAAGAGTGCGGCTGCGCTGACATTGCTGGGTGATCTGGTCAAAGGCTGGCTGGCAGTCGTATTGGTGCGTGTGATGGTGGAGCAGGGTTTGTTTGCGCCATGGAGTGTGGATGCAGCCGCCGTAGCGGTGCTGTTGGGACATATCTATCCCGTATTCTTTGGTTTCAAGGGCGGCAAAGGCGTGGCAACTGCCTTGGGTGTATTGCTGGCGATTTCACCCTGGTTGGGTCTGTCATGTGCCGGGGTCTGGATATTGGTTTTTGTGGTGACGCGGGTATCTTCGTTATCGGCGCTGACGGCGGCGTTGGCCTCTCCAATCCTGGCCTGGTTCTGGTTACGGCAACCTCGTGCCGTGTTTGCACTGGTTTTGCTGGCAGCACTGATTCTCTGGCGCCATCGTGCCAATATTCGTCGTTTGCTGGCGGGAGAGGAAGGCCGTTTGGTCAAACGGCAATCTTGAAACTGTCCGGCCATGCATGCCGTTGGTATGGCAACCCGGCGAAACGGCGTTGCGCGGATTTTGCGGCACCGTCTGAGTAATGTGGTGTGCGATTTGATTTTGAGACGGGGTGTGTTGTTTTGACGGACATTCCGGCGGGGGATGGGGAGTAGACATGGCCTGGTTCGAGAAAGAAATGAATTATGCACGCGAGCAGTTGACAGAAGCGTCGCGTGAGTCGATTGCGTTGGCGGGCGATCGGTTGGGCGAGGTGGTTAAAGCAGGGGCTGAGCAGGTTGGCGCCGAGTTGCGCGAGGTGGTACAGACAACCAGTCAGGAAATAGATGCCAAACTGGACAAGATTTCCGCCGAATTGCACAACCAGCGCCAGTTTACCAAGGATGATGTGCGTGAGCTGGTGGATTATGCTGCAGAGCGTTTTTCATCAGCACTTGACGCGCGTATGGTAGTGGCTCGAGAAGAAGTTTCCGAATTGGTGCAGGAAAAGGTCGAGTATTTCAAGCAGGAAATCGACCAGTTTTTTATCCGTCGTCAGCGGGATTTGGCACGCGAACGCCATCGCCTGTGGTGGAATGTGTTGATTGCTGTCACTGCCTCGATTCTGGTTGGGGTGATCTCTTGGTTTTATCAACACGTGGCGCGCGGTGAATTGGATTTGTTCGGTATTTTTCGCATTGTGATGGCGTCATTGACAGGCGGTTATATTGTGTACCTGCTGGTGCGCATGATACTGCGCTGGCGCAGCATGACTGAACATCGCAAGGACATCATGTTTCTGACCATGCGTTACTGGGGCGTATTGCGGCCGGAAAATCTGTTTGTCAATGCGTTGTTACTGTTTCTAGCGGTGATTGCGCTGCAACTGATTCTGTTTCCAGACTGGTTATTGCATTTGCCTGGTGGGGCATGGATGGACAGAACCGTGCGTGACATGTTCCCCCATTATTGGCATTGGTGAAAAAATGGATATGCCGTGTGTGACCCGTTGGCACGAGAGCCTGCAGTTATCGGAAGATGCTTTGTTGCGTGTGGTTGCGCGTGCCAGTGAGGCTTTGGCGGCCAGGGGCGTGTTTCATATCGTGCTCTCTGGCGGTAATACGCCGCGTGAATTGTACATGCGATTGGCAACGTTGGAAACGGATTGGTCGCGCTGGCAGATATGGTTTGGCGATGAACGCTGTCTGCCAAGCAGTCATGTCGAACGTAATAGCCGTATGGCGGGTGAGGTATGGTTGGACGCTTCGCCCATTCCACGCGCACAGATTCATGTCATTCCTGCCGAATCGGGTGCCGAGATTGCTGCGCAGCAGTACGCACAGCAATTGGCCGGGGTGTCAGAATTTGATCTGGTGTTATTGGGTTTGGGCGAAGATGGTCATACGGCCAGTTTGTTTCCAGGGCAGGTGAAACAGGATTTGGCGCGGGATGTGGTGCCGGTTTTTGCCGCGCCCAAGCCGCCGCCTGAACGGGTCAGTCTGAG
>JAJYGL010000257.1 GCA_021790625.1 Pseudomonadota bacterium
CACCGAGCATGTCACCGTGTGCGCCGGTGTAACGATCCCAGCCTTGCGATATCCCCAATTCAACCGCAAGCCGCGCACCGACCTCCGGGGGCAGCACCGCATCGCGCTCGGATTGCGGCAAGGCAGCAAACAATTCCCAGCAGGGCATCGACACGCAACGCACGGCTATTCCCTGCTGTTGCAAACGCTCTGCTGCTGCTACGATCAGCGCAACTTCAGAACCACTGGCGATCAGAATCAGTTCGAGCTTGCCGTCTGGCGCATCGCTCAATACATAGGCACCACTGCGCAATCCATCCGCTGCGGCATAACGGCTACGGTCAAGCGTAGGCAGTTCCTGCCGGGTCAGCACCAGCAACACCGGCTTGCCGCGCGTTTCCAGCGCGACGCGCCAGGCAACTGCAGTTTCGTTGGCATCGCAGGGTCGAATCACGAGCAGGTTCGGAATCGCGCGCAGGCTTGCCAGTTGCTCCACCGGTTGATGCGTGGGGCCGTCCTCGCCGACGGCGATGCTGTCATGGGTAAACACGTGCACCACGTGCAGTCCCATCAGCGCCGCCAGACGGATAGCCGGCCGCATGTAATCGGAAAAAATCAGAAAAGTGGCACCGTAGGGAATAAAGCCGCCGTGCGCGGCAAGGCCGTTGACGATAGCGCCCATCGCATGTTCTCGCACGCCAAAATGCAGGTTACGCCCGACATAACCCCAACCAGTGCTATCGGATCCTTGTACATCGGTATGTTTATCCGAAGCCGGATTGAAGTCCCCCATGCCATGTAACGCGGTTTTCGTTGACGGATCAAGGTCGGCCGAGCCGCCGGTCAGCGCGTGCAGTCTGGGCGCAATGGCGTTCATGACCTTGCCTGATGCATCGCGCGTGGCGAGACCCTTGGCATCGCTGTCAAATACCGGGATGTCCGCATCCCAGCCCAACGGCAACTCATCGCGCATGCGGCGTTGGAGCTCTTCTGCCATATCCGGAAACGCCTTGGTGTAATCACTTAGTGACTCATTCCATGCCGATTCGTTCCGCGCGCCGCGTTCCACTGCCGCGCGAAAATGCGCCAATGCCTCGTCCGGTATCAGAAAATCCGGCTCGGTCGGCCAACCAAGCGCCAATTTTGTTTTGCGCACATCATCCACGCCAAGCGGAGAGCCGTGCGATTTAAAACTGTCCTGCTCGGGCGAACCGTAGCCGATATGGGTACGTACCAGAATCAGTGACGGTCGTGCGGTTTCCGCGCGTGCGGCAGCCAGCGCAGCATCAATCGCGGCGACGTTGTTGCCGTCCGTTACGGACACGGTGTGCCATCCATAGGCTTCGAAGCGCAGTGCGCGATTTTCGGTGAAACTGATATCCGTGCTGGCGGCCAAGGTAACGCGGTTGTCGTCATAGAGGCAGGTGAGCTTGCCAAGTTTCAGATGGCCGGCCAGCGAGGCCGCTTCGGAAGCCACGCCCTCCATCAAGTCGCCATCGCCGACGAGAACATAGGTATAGTGGTCGATCAGCGTGTGACCGGGACGGTTGTAGCGGGCTGCAAGTTGCGCTTCGGCAATCGCCATGCCGACCGCGTTGCCCAGACCCTGTCCCAGCGGCCCGGTGGTCACTTCCACGCCCGGCGTGTGTCCGCGCTCGGGATGCCCCGGCGTCTTGCTGCCCCATTGGCGGAATTGCTTGATGTCGTCCAGCGCAAGATCAAAACCGGTCAGGTGCAGCAGACTGTAGAGCAGCGCCGAACCGTGTCCGGCCGAGAGCACAAAACGGTCGCGGTTGAACCAGTGCGGATGACATGGATTGTACCTGAGCCAGCGTGTCCATAATACATAGGCCATCGCCGCCGCTCCAAGTGGCAGACCCGGATGCCCGCTGTTGGCCTTTTGCACCATATCCACGGACAGGAAGCGAATGGTGTTGATACATTGCTGGTCGAGTTCGGTGGGCATGAATGTCTCCTGCGCCTTGCCGGTTTGCCTGAGCCAGTCCCACGCAACATCCTCACGCGCGGAATCGAAGTGCTGCACTTGGGTGTGAATGAAATGGTTTATAATGTTCGGCGAGGTATTTGGCAAGATGTTCGCCAAAGTACCGTCTGCAACGATAGCAATTTTTTCGATTCTTCGAATATGCTCCTTGAGGAACTTCAAGTGGGCAAACAGCGCGGCAAAGTCTTTCCAGCCAGGAAATGATTTTACGCGTATCAATACGCCATGCAACTTGTCGTGTTCTGCCAGATAGGCATCGATCTGACTCGTTATCGAAATGAAATCTGTCGCTTCAAGCGGCTCTTCCGGATGCAGTGCCAATATGCCTTCATCGTGTCGCCATTCGTAATTGAGCATTCCGTACTCTCCTTAAAACCCGACCTTTTCATGAATTCGCGAGGTGATCGCGTCGGTTTGTGTTTTGTAAGGCGTTTTTGCGAAAGCGTGGCATAGTTGTTTATACACCAAGCTGAACAAAAACATGATATGAAACAAAAGATCAGCGCGAATACGCGCCATTTCATGAAAATCGGGTTAGGGAAGCGCTGATTAACTCCCACACGGCCGCGACGCCTGCCATGCAGAACAAATCCCGGTAAGTTTTCTGCCAAGGCAGCATTACTTTGGCGACACCATGTCATGCAGCAGTTTGGCCAAACGGTGAATCAACCAAACGATGCGTTGCGCATCATCCACCAAGGCTTGGGCATCAATGCGCAATGCCACTGCCTGATCGGCGGACGCCGTGTCGGAGGGCAAACTGCTTGCCTGATCCAAAGCGG
>JAJYGL010000003.1 GCA_021790625.1 Pseudomonadota bacterium
GTGAGATTCGTTATGTGCCGGTCGAGATCGCCCCATTTGCCTGTTATGCGCTGGATGTGTCGGATCTGTTCCCGGATGCGCGCTGGCCACAACAGTTCGAGGTGCAGGCCGGACGGCATTTCGTTCGCCCCCGTTATGAAGTGCACGTGCGGGGTGGACGTAGTCGCATGGCGCACGTCAACGTTGAACGCAATGATCTGGCAGTGGATGAACGCATTCCGGAACTGACGCGCTGGCTTAAAAAATCTTATATCCTGCCCGCGCCTATTTTGCCGGTAGCGCAGTGGCAGAGCACCATGCAGCCCAATCCGATGTCTACGGCGCAGACTGATTTACCGATTGCGGCGCTGTTTTATGATGCCAGTGGGCGCGAAATCGGACGTTATGATTTTGGCTGTCTTGCACGTCGCGACAGTGTGGCCGTTGACATCAATGCCATCCTGGCCGAACAGCAGGTGATATTGCCCAGCGGCAGCGGCCATGTCGAACTGATATACGATTTTGCCCGGGGAGGTAGCGCAGATGGCTGGCTGCATGGCTTGTTCCGTTATACCCAGCGCACGAGCGGGCATATTGCCGAAACCAGCTTTGGCGCGCACATGTATAACACAGTGTTGACGTATCGCAACGAGCCGCAGTCGTATATTGCGGCGGCCCCCGGTTTGAGCACCCGACTGTTTCTGCGTTTGGGTGATGCGCCGCTGGATACCTTTTGCCATCTCATCTATCCGACGTCTGCGGATTGGCACAAGCAATCCGATACGTTGCTCATGTTGTTTGATCGCACGGGAAAAGCCGTGGCAGAGCGCCGCGTGCATATTCCGGTCAGCGGTTCGATGCACTGGCGTTATCATGAGATGTTTGATGCGGATACGCGCAAGCAGGCTGGCGCCGCCGCATACATCATTATTCGCGATACCACTTGCCGGTTGTTTGGTTATCACGGGTTGGTGAATGGTGATACCGCTTTTTGTATGGATCACATGTTCGGTTTTTGATATGGCATGAAAGGAAAACGTCAAAGGAAAACGCCCCGGTAAATTTTACCGGGGCGTTTGTGTTGACCGGAACAAGCCCGGAGAGCAATCAATGGGTGATGAAATTCAGCCCGTGCGTTGCCTGGAAGTTGATGAAGATGGGCGTCAATGCGCCGGTGGTCATGTTAAGCGAAGCAATCATGTTGTTGCCCGAGGTAAACACTTGTCCCGGCGTGAAGCCGCTGCTGGCGTTGATGCGGTAAACATAGCCGGCAGACGTGTCTGTCACCAGCATGAAAGTACTGCCGGTTGCAGATGGAGGTGGTGTTGGTACCCAACGGAAATCATCGATTTGCCACGAGATGCCGCCATAGGTGATCGGCAAAACAAATGTGGTTTGGGTTGTGTTGGCCGGGTTCATCGCGCTGACGTGAATCAGCTCACCGTCTTGCTGGCTGTCAATCCACAGATCGCCATTCGGGTCGAGGGCGGTCGAATCGGCATCCGTAGCATTCAGGATGGCGGGGGTGTTCCCAGTGAGGATCGTGGTCTGAGTTGTTGAGCCGTCGGTGGATACTACTGGCGTCACGTGGAAGGTGTTGGAAGAACCACTGTTCAGCGTGATCAGATATTGGATGGCGCCGTTGGTGTTGGTGGTGCCCGCCACTGGCTGATTGATACCGGTCACGGTGGCATTGCCACATAAACCTGTGCCACAGGATGCGCTGTTTACCCAACTGGTGGAATAGGGCAGCGTGGCGGAAACGTTGCTGGGTGTCATGGTCGTGGCGGGTGCTGATGCGCTGACATACACATTGCTACCAATGATTTTCATGTCATCCAGGCCACCACCGTGTTGCAACGGAACGTTGGTGGTAATGGACGTGTTGTTGGAATCGGTGACGGTGACGGCGGACTGCGATGCCGTGTCGGCAGTGTAAGTAGTGACTGTGGCCGGGTTGGTGGAGAAATTGACCACGCTGAGTTTTGGATTGGCGTCTTCGTCAGAGGTCACCCACAGCGTGTGATAGTCGTTGACAGTATATTGCACCATACCGTCGATATGACCCGGAATGTTGATGGTTTGCAGAATATTGCCATTCAGATCGTATTCGACCAGTTGCCCCTGTGCTACTGCGCCAGCCGGTGCGCCGGTCGGAACATTGCCCATCGGATCAACATCGGCGCGATCCTGGTAACCAATGAATACCGCGCTGTCAGTACTACCGGCGGCGGTCTGCACAGGTACGATGTCATCCGGTTTGGTCGAACCCGTCGGATTGACGGCGAAAACGGAAATCGAGTAGGTGCCAGCCGGGTTGGTGATGCTGGTTTGAACGGGTATCGATGGTGTGCTGCTGGTAGGAGCAGCGACGGGAGTGCCGCTGCTGTTGCCGTTACAGGCGGTTAGTGTGCCGATGACGGCAAGATACAGTGTATATCTGACAAAATTTGTTTTCATATTCTTGTTACTCCACTGGTTGAAAGACTGTCATTGTACGGAGGGAGAATGACCGTTTTACGAAGAAAAGATGACTGTTTTATGATGGTTTTGTGATTGCTTGTTGTGTGCCTGTCCACGCTGGTCGCGATTCGTATGGCTGGCGATACGTCTTGTGGTGGTTGGCATTCTCTGGGTTGGCATGATACGCTTCGCCCGTCGACGGTCAGGTTTTTGCTTCGGCCTGTTTTGATCTTTTGTGGGGTAATGACAATGGTAAGACAATCGTACGGTGGCGTGGCTGTTGCGCTGCATTGGCTCGTGG
>JAJYGL010000068.1 GCA_021790625.1 Pseudomonadota bacterium
GTGTAAATCAGAGTGAACAGCATGAAGCTGGTAGCCTGTACCCAGTCGATCTGGTGGGCAAGAATGCCGGCCAGATTTTTTTCGCCCGCGCTGTAGATGACAGCAAGGGCGCCAATAACGATTTCCTTGGCAACAAAACCAAACAATAAGGTTAGCGACAACAGACGATTGATGCCTAGCGGGGCAAAAACGGGATGCATCCAGGCAGCGAGATGCCCAGCCAGTGTCGCCGGACTGGCCGGGGCGACGTTGAAGGGAACATGGGTCAGAAACCAGATCAGGATGACGCCGGCAACGATGAATCCAGACGCACCGCGCAAGAAATGGCCGGATTGCTGCCAGCCTTGCACCAGTAACTGACGCGTGGTTGGAAAGCGGTATGGGGGAAGCTCAAGCAACAGAGGTTCATGGTTACGGAATTTTCCACGCCAGACCAATGCCGTCAAAAAGGCCATGGCAAAGCTGGTGAGATAAAGAAAAAACAGCATGCTTGCGGCAGCAAAGGGTTTGAAAATGGCGCTGGTGAAGAACAGAAACACCTGTAACCGTGCTGAACACAAAGAAAACGGAATCACCATCATGGTCAAAAGACGTAACGATCGGGAGCGCATGACACGGGTTCCCATCAACGCCGGTACATTACAGCCCAGGCCCATCAGTTGCATGACAAACGAACGTCCATCCAGACCCAGGCGCGCCATCAGGGCATCCATCAGAAAGGCGGCGCGCGCCAGATAACCGCTGTCTTCGACGATGGCCATGAATACAAAGAACAGTACGATAATGGGCAGGAAGCTAAGTACGGTACCGATCCCGTTGAATAATCCATCTGTAATGAAACTGGTGATAGGGGCCGGCGCATGGCGCAGAACGGGGATCAGTATCTCATTATTAAAATAGCTGAGTAATGCGCTCAAACCGTTCTGTAATGGCGTGCCCAAACCATAAATTAATTGGAACAAGGCAAACATGCTGAGAAAAAACAGCGGCAGGCCCAAAATGGGATGGAGCAGGACGCGATCCAGACGGCGGGTCAGATCGGGTGGCAGAATGACAGGTGTGTTGATGGTATCGCTGACGATGCGGTCGAGTTCGGCCTCGATGATTTCATCGGAATGCAGGGTTTCAGTATGCGCGAGTACGGCTTGTGGCGACGTGCGTAACAAATGTTCCAGCGCTTTGCGAATCATTTCAAAACCTTGTCCGTATTTTGCGCTGACCAGACTGATGTCGCAACCGAGTTCGGCAGACAGTTTTTCCTGATTGATGTGTATACCGAGTTGCCGTGCTTCATCTGCCATGTTCAATATCAGGGTCATCGGGCATTGCAGCGCACGCAACTGTAAAAACAGGTTCAGTTGCCGGTCGAGTTGGGTGGCATCGAGAATGACGATAAGGCCATTGACAGGCTGTGAGGATAGAAAATGCCGCACGACTTGTTCGTCGTCGGAGAAACCATGCAAATTGTAGATGCCGGGCAGATCGACCAGTTCAACCATGCCACCGGCGAGCAAGACTTTTGCCGATAGCATGTCTACTGTCATGCCGGGCCAGTTGCCGACCCGGGCACCTGCACCTGTCAGGCGGTTGAACAAGGTGGATTTGCCCGTGTTGGGCATTCCAAGCAGCGCCAGACGTTTCATAATGTGGGTTCCACTTCGATTTTTTCTGCTTCGCCACGGCGAATAATGATTTCGGTATGTCCGATACGAACTTGCAAAGGACCGCTCCACGGGGCTTTACGAATGATTTTAATCTGTCGGCCAGGACGCAGGCCCAACGCTGCCATGCGTCGGGTTAATTCCTGTCCAGCATTGATGCTCAGGATAGTGCCGCTTTGCGTTGTTTGCATCTGGTAGAGCGGGATGCTCATGGCTAACCTTTGAATGAGACACATTCTTATTTATAGCACAAACATCACAAAACAGCAATATTTCTGGATAAAAAAACTCTTATTTCTTTTGTGGGTTTGCGTGGTGGGTTTAATTTGTGGTTTTGGCGGCAGGTGATTCTGATGCTTGTCAGGTTGTCACATTTCTATGATATGCTGAACCCGTGGCAGCGTGACTATCTGCGCACATTGTAGTCATACCCTGACTACAACTGGCTACAAATCGTGGTAGCGTAAAAAGCTGGTATCGAATCTGGCACGAAACGGATAACGGAATATGGCAGCTAAACAGCCAGTTTTGCGCTGGCAGGATAAAGACAACCGTATGGGTATGCGTCCGGTACAGGTGGTGGCGGGCGATATTGGCGGGACTAAAAGCTGGCTGGTGTGGTTTGTTCGGGGTGGTTTGCATTCTGGAAAAATCCTGTTTGAGCAACGTTATGAGAGCGCCAGTTTTGTTGATGCGCAGACAATGTTGCGGTATTTTTTTCGGGAATCCGGACGAGATGGCGTGCCGGACGAGGTGTTGCTGGCGCTGCCGGGGCCTGTGCAGACGCAGCGGGTGCGCTTGACCAATTTGGCCTGGGAGGTCGATGCTGCGGCGCTAAAGAATGATTTGGGTGTCAAAAAGGTGTGGTTGGTCAATGATTTTCAGGCGGCAGCGCGTGGTGTGGAAACGCTGCATAAACCGGACGTGCAAATCATCAATCCGGGCTTGGTGCGTGTCGGCGGTACGCGTGTCATTACCGGTGCAGGAACAGGGCTAGGCTTGGCCTGGATGCAGGCAGATGACAAGGGAAAATATCATGTTTATGCCAGCGAAGGCGGGCACGTCGATTTTGCGC
>JAJYGL010000030.1 GCA_021790625.1 Pseudomonadota bacterium
ACGCTTTCGCCATGGAAGCCAATCACGTCACGAATGCCAGCAACGTGACCAATTATGCAGCCATCAGCCTCGCTGTATTCGACTCTTGCGGCAAATCCTTTGTATTCCATAGTGTTCATGGTTTTACCCCTAAACTTTCAAGAAAATGGCGTGCATCCCGCACTTGGTAAGGCTTTGCCTCTTTGGCTGGGTGAGGTCGATGAAAGGTCGCGATAATTGCATCCTTCTCGAAGCGCGCCCGCGAACCATTACCCTCGATCACGCGACAGCCTGCGGCTACCAGCAGTACCTCAATACGTCTCCACTCAAGAGAAGCTGACACCGGTTCTGCATATATCGCGGCAAGCGTTTTTCGATGCGTAGAATCCATATTCGTTATGGTATCAAATAATGACACCATGTCAAGCTGAATTTATGGGACATTGTGAAGTGAAATGAACTCGCCAGTTTTCACCGAACGGCTGGCACAGAACATAGACCAGTCAGCCATCATTCGTTGGCGCTTCTCAAATATGGGGACCATTATATTTCTGCTTGGCCCTTTTTCTGTGTATGTATCCCCAATGACTACCCGAAAGGGCCATTGCTTGACTAACCAGAAATCATTACCCTTGACATGTGTGGGTCAGATGTTGTATAGGCACCGCAGTCACAATGAATCGCACAATATGAATCGCACAATGGTAAGAACGACTTCTCGTTGCCGACTGGTCACACTGGGATAATTTCAAATACCAACCCAACCAGAAAATTGCAGGAGAAAAATCATGAAAAAAAACGCAGGCAATTCAATTTGTTTCGCAAAAAAAATATCCCTGTTACCCTGCCTCTTGATGCTTTGTCTGATTCTTTTTCAAATCCCATCATCAGTTGCAGCCCCTTTTTCACTTGGCCCAAGTACCTTCGGTTCAATTACTGCAACAATGCTGCAAGAAAATGGAGGTCAGTGGGGGATTGGGTTGGGTGGATACCTTCACGGTCCTGATTCCCTTGGTTCCTCCTACTCGATGTTTAATGAGGATGGAGGCGCATTTTATTCTTATGACCCCTACAACCCGATTCCAAATGAATGGTTTTTTTCCCCACTGCTTTCCGCTGAGTGGGATGGATTTTTTCTAGTCAACGACACGAACTTCCAATCTCTCGGGCTCTTTGAAAATGTTAATCCTGCCAGCACGTTAATACAGGCGCCCAATGGTGACATTACCCTCACAATCGCATTAGAAACAGGTTGTACGGGTGTGTGGCCTTCAAGCACTTGTACCGGCTGGGAAAATCTCGTGTTTAACTTGCTGGACGACCCTGTCATGCTTTCCTCGCTTGCACCAAACCAGTCGGTGAACCTCATCGCCACGGGAGCCTGTTTTACAGCAGGGACATCCTGTCCATCTGCTTCGGTTCCCCCCGTACCTGTTCCCCCCACCCCGTTGCTGTTCGGAACAGGCATGGTTCTGATATGGTATGCAGGACGCCGCAGAAATTGGTTTCCCCCTGCCAAATAGCAGAAAAGGGGTCACCAGGAAAAAAGTCGGCACAGAGAAGGGGGCAGCCCCCTTCCCTCTTTTCTGCGAGTCAAGTTGCCTTGTTCACTTTCCAGAACAGTGTTGATACCCCCCACACCAACAGGAAAACGCCCGTAACGACATACCCCAGCGCACCAAAATCAAGGTGACCGAGGTAGCCATAAAACCCCCCTTGAAGACGTAGCAGATGGATGAAAACTTGCAGCAATTCAATACTACCGATGACCAAAGCCACTGCAATCGACAAGCTTGTGGTCGTAAGATTGTAAAAAATCTTGCGTAGCGGATTGACGAGCGCCCAACGGTAAACCTTTACCATCAACACACCATCTGTGGTATCCATCAGCGACATGCCTGCCGTGAACAGTATCGGCAGCGACAACACCGCACCTATCGGCAAATTGCCGCTGGCTGCACCTGCGGTCATTGCCAGCAAGGCAATTTCTGAAGCCGTATCGAAGCCAAAGCCAAACAATAGACCCAGCGGATACATTTGCCAACTGCTGCGGACGAGCCGTTGTAAACGACTACCAAGCAACCGGTTCAGCAGGCCACGCTTTGCCAGCAGAGCATCCAGGTGGGCATGGCTATGCTGGCCGGTTTTAGCGAGGCGCCAAACTTTGAGGATATCCAGCAACAACAGGAAATTGAGAATACCGATTAGCCACAAGAAAAGCCCCGATACGCCGGCGCCGATCAATGCACCAGACTGTTGCAACTCAGGCAAACCTTGTTTGACTGCATTGGCGGCGAACGCAATGGTCAACGCCAGAATGAACACCACCGTAGAATGCCCCAATGAAAAGAAAAAACCAATGCCAAGCGGTTTTTGGCCTTTTTGCAACAGGTAGCGCACCGTATCGTCCACCGCAGCAATATGGTCAGCATCAAAGGCATGGCGCAAACCAAACATATAGGCAGCAAAGCCCAGACCAAACAGTGCCGGATAGCGCGCCAAGTAGTAAAACAGCAAGCCGAAACCGAGCAAATGCATCGCCAGGATGGCACCGTAAAATCCGCTCAAGCGCAACCATTCAGCGGTACTGAACCCGAAATGGTACAAGGCATGGGTATTGGTCGCGTCTGGCGAACACTGTTCGAGCACGTGGTGCCTGCTGGTATGGTTTGCTAATTTCGGCGGCATACGTTTTAAACCGAAACCTGCACGCTGCGTGACGGCACAGCAGCAGATCC
>JAJYGL010000259.1 GCA_021790625.1 Pseudomonadota bacterium
CCCGCTTGGGCAAGGTATAAATTTGTTGCGCCCATTGCCGTAAAAATTCCTGCAGTTTTTTTCGATGTGCCGCCTGCACCAACAGCAACGCGCGTTCGCGCCCAGCCTTGCGCGGCATGTTATCCGGAATCGGATCGAACGACAAAATGGCATCCGGACAACTGAATACATTTTTGGCCCGTTGCAAAAAATCCAGTGCTCGTTCCATGGTCGGCGCATCCGCACGCAATACGGCCTGATACACAAAGGGAGGAAATCCCGCCTGTTTTCGTTCCGACAATAAAATCTCCGCATAACCTACATAATCATGCTGTTGTAATGCCTGGTACAAAGGGTGTTGCGGGAACCGGGTCTGAATAATGACCTGCCCGGCTTGCTGCGCACGGCCTGCCCGTCCGCCAACTTGCATGATCTGAGCAAACAAGCGTTCTGATACCCGAAAATCGGTGCTATACAAGGCATCATCCGCGCCGACGACTCCAACCAACGTCAAATTGGGGAAATCATGCCCTTTCCCGATCATCTGTGTTCCAACCAGAATATCTACATTACCTGCTTGGATAGCATCCTGCATATCTTGCCAGTTTTGCTCACCCTGCGCGGTATCCTGATCAATCCGTAATACGCGAGCGGTTGGAAATCGCTGCCGCAAGTATTGTTCCAGCCGTTGCGTTCCAACCCCCCCAGGATGCAAATCCAGGTTGCCACATTCCGGACAGGCTGATTTCATCTTTTCCTGATAACCGCAATGGTGGCAACGCAAGGAATTATTCGAAACGTGCATGACCAGTCGGGCGCTGCAACGATGGCATTGCGCGGCCCACCCACATTCATGACAATACAAGGCTGGAGCATAACCACGCCGGTTGACATAAATCAAACTTTGCTGTTTTACATCAAGCCGCTTCTGAATCGCCGCCTCCACTTCCAGCGCCAGACCGGACGGCGTTTTATGCACGCGCGTATCCAGTAACTGTACGGTGGGCAACGTTGCTTTTCGCGCGCGATGCAACAAAGGTAAATAATGATAGCGTCCGATTTTTGCGTTATACCAACTTTCCAACGCTGGCGTTGCTGACGCCAAAACAATGGGACAGTTTTTCCGTTGCGCCCGAACCATTGCCACATCACGCGCGGCATAACGCAATCCGTCCTGTTGAAAATAGGCACTGTCATGTTCTTCATCGACAATGATGAGGCCAAGCTCGGGTAACGGTGTAAAAATAGCCATGCGCGTGCCAATAATGATCGACACATCACCTGCACTGGCTTGTTGCCAATCATGAATTCTTTGTCCTGCCGGGCGTTCGCTATGCAAAACGACCAGATGATGTGCGGCAAAATAGCGCCGTAACCTGGTTTCCATTTGCGTAGCCAGACGAATTTCCGGGACCAGAATCAATACTTGTTTCGGTTGAAAATGTTGCACCAAGTGCGCAAAAATCTCGGTTTTTCCACTACCGGTTACACCATGCAATAAAAACGGACTAAATGTTCCTTCCGCTTGCTGAATGGCTGTATACGCCTGATGCTGCGCGGTATTCAATGTCAGTAAGGGTTGCAACGCTGGTGACGATAGCGTTTCAGATTGTTCGGTCCTTATCCAGCACAGTTCCAACCAGCGCTTTATTATCTTTTTTTCCTGTGTATTACAATCCGTAGACAATACCGCATCCGTTTTCAGTTTTCTCCACAAGGCTTGCTGGATGTGTGCTTGTTTGGGCAAGTTATCCGCTTGTTGCAAACCTTGTTCTGTCAGAACATACTGCTCTGCTTTTCTCTGCGCCGATCTGCGGCGATTTAACTGCCTGAATGTTGCTGGCAGGGCGGTAAACAACGTGGCCCCCATTGGATATTGATAATACTGACTGCAAAACTCGATTAGTTGCATGATTTCAAAGGACAAAACTGGTTCGACATCCAAACATGCCGTGATTTCTTTCAGGCGCCCGGCTTCAGTTTCTGAACAGGATTCCACTGTCAGCACGATTCCCAGTTTTTCTCGTGTTCCAAAAGGTACGCGAACACGAATACCCGGCTGAACCAACTGATCGTCTTTTATACGATAACTGAACGCTTGCGGAATGGGTAAATCAAGTACGATATTGGCAATGGTTGTCGTCATTTGTATTTGTCACGAAATCTTAAAATATTGTTCATAAATCTGACGCGCCAATTTGCCAAAATGCTGGCATGAACGATGAAATTTTACTACAGGTTTTTTCTTCCCGATCCCAATCATTGCGTATTGCTTTGGTAACGGAAACTTATCCGCCCGAAATCAATGGTGTGGCCATGACGTTAGGGCGGCAGGTTGACGAATTGCAGCGACGTGGGCATCAAATCCAGCTAATTCGACCGAAACAAGGGGTCTTTGATGTCGCGGTATCCAATCAGCATCTGGAAGAAGTTCTGAAGCCTGGCGTTCCCATCCCGCGTTATGCCGGTTTGAAGCTCGGCTTGCCTGCGAAAGCAGCCTTGATCAAACTTTGGCGGTTCAAACGACCGGATCTGGTTCACATTGCCACCGAAGGTCCGCTTGGCTGGTCAGCGCTCTCGGCCGCACAAAAGCTTCGTTTACCTGTCAGCACAGATTTTCATACCAATTTTCATAGTTACAGCCGTCATTATGGCGCAGGATGGTTACGTCGCCCCATTCTGGCTTATTTACGTAAATTTCACAACAAGGCTTGTGTAACATTGGTTCCTACCAATG
>JAJYGL010000220.1 GCA_021790625.1 Pseudomonadota bacterium
AACGTCATGTTGGGCTATATGAAACACGAGCAGCCCGGCGTGTTGCAACCCCTTGCAGACGGCTGGTACGACACCGGCGACATCGTCAACATCGATGCCGATGGCTTCGTTACCATTCTGGGTCGCACCAAACGTTTCGCCAAAGTTGCTGGCGAAATGATCTCGCTCGCTGCCGTAGAAAGCGTCATCGCCAGCGTGTGGCCAGCGTTCAACCATGCCATCGTCAGCATTCCCGACCCGCGCAAAGGCGAGCAGTTGGTGCTGGTAACCGAGTATCCGGATGCCGAACTCAAACCGTTGACCGAAACGTTCCGCATGCACGGTTTGAGCCCCTTGTCCTTGCCCGCGCGCCTGATCAAACAGAACAAAATTCCGTTGCTGGGTTCGGGTAAAACAGATTATGTCAGCGTAAAAAAGTTTGTGCTGGATGAATCAGTCATCTCGTAATCAAGTGACCCGTCAGGGCTGGGAGCTTGTCCCATCCGGTGCGGCAGGTATTTCGGATTTACCGATAAGTCGAGTGGTTGTCGAGTTCATGTAATATATCAAGATATGCGTTATACCTCGATGATAATATTTTATTTTCTTCTAACGCGTGTCGGACTGCGCAATCCGGTTCGTGGTGGTGGCGGCAATTGCTGAAGCGGCAATGGCCGATGTAGGGTGCAAAATCTGGAAACAGTCCGTCCAATTGTTGGCTGTCGATGTGGTTGAGCCCGAATACCTGCATGCCTGGTGAGTCGATCAGATGGCTGCTGGCATCCACATGATGCAAGTGGGCGCCAGTGGTGGTATGACGCCCGGAGTCCAGTGCCTGTGAAATTTCGCCGATTCGGCTGTGGCAGTCTGGAATCAGGGCATTGATCAGACTGGATTTCCCCATGCCGGATTGCCCCACCAGTACGCTGGTTTTGTTTTCCAGCAAAGGGCGAAGCGCATCGAAATCATTATGTGCGGACACAGCGACCAGATGGCTGACGAGTGTTTCGTAGGGCGAGAGTTTTTGCTGTAATTGCGCGAAGGGCAGGGAAAGGTCGTTTTTGTTCAGGCAAAGGATGGTCGCAATGCCGGCCGCATTTGCTGCCACCAGACAGCGGTTGAGCAACAGTTCGTGGCATGCCGGTTCTGGAGCGACGACAATCATGACTTGATCGACATTGGCGGCAATCAGTTTGCTGCGGTGGGCAACGGAGCGGTAGAGCAGGTTGCGTCGGGGCAACACCCGTTCAATTACCGCTTGCGTCTGACTGCTTTGTGTCAAGGTGACAATATCTCCACAGGCGGCGACCAGACGTTTGCCGCGACCGACGCATTGCCATGATTGATGCTCGGCTTCTACCAGATACTGATGCCCGGAGCTCGCGACAACCAAACCGGTCATGGTGTCGGGTTTGCTCATGTGTTTGGTTCGTGCGCTTGATTCGCGACAAGACTTTTGAGTTGGTAGAGCAAATCCAGTGCTGCTTTTGGGGTGAGCTGATCGGGCTGGATGTCTTCCAGCGCCGTTAATACCGGATGGGGCGCCGCAGGTGCGCAGGCAAACAAGTCGGGCAAATCGGGTTGTGTGGTGGCGGGAATGTGTTGGCGTTCCAGTTCGTGCAATTTCTGTTTTGCCTGTGCGATGACGTGGGGTGGGACGCCGGCCAGTTGCGCGACATGCAGGCCATAGCTGCGGCTGGCCGCTCCGGATTTTATTTGGTGCACAAACACGATAGATTGTTTATATTCAATTGCTTCAACATGAATATTGATAATTTGCATTAATTTTTTTGGCAGATCTGTCAACTCCATGTAATGGGTGGCAAACAGCGTCAACGCGTGGGTTTGCGCCGCGAGATCTTCGGCAATCGACCAGGCCAATGCCAAGCCATCGAAAGTGGCGGTGCCACGTCCGATTTCGTCGAGTAAAACCAGACTGTTCGCCGTTGCATGACGTAAAATGTGCGCCGCTTCCTGCATTTCCACCATAAAGGTCGAGCGCCCGCCTGCCAAATCATCTGCGCTGCCTATGCGGGTGAATATTTGGTCAATATCACCAATGCGTGCCTGACTGGCCGGTACGGGACTGCCGCAGCAGGCCAGGAGGACAATCAGTGCCGTTTGTCGCATGTAGGTTGATTTGCCGCCCATGTTCGGCCCGGTGATGAGCAACATCTGCCGTTGGCGCGACAAGAGCACATCGTTCGGAATGAAGGCATCGACCCGCGCTTCAACCACTGGATGACGCCCGGCTTGAATGTCAATGATTCGTTCGTCGCTGTACTCAACCGGACAGAAATTCAGTGTTTCAGCGCGTTCGGCCAGGGTAGACAGCACATCGAGTTGCGCCAGTGCGCGTGCAACACCTTGCAGATGCGGTACGTCCGGGCGCAATGCATCGAGCAGTTGGATAAACAGTTCTTTTTCTCTTGCCAGCGCGCGGGATGCTGCCAGCAGGGCGCGTTCTTCAAACTGTTTCAATTCCGGTGTGACGAAGCGCTCGGCATTTTTTAGTGTCTGGCGTCGGATGTAGTCTGTCGGCGCGTGTTGTGCCTGGGTCTGGCTGAGTTCGATGTAGTAACCATGCACGCGATTGTATTCGATACGCAGATTGGCAATCCCCGTGCGTGTTCGCTCCTGTGCTTCCATCTCCATCAGGGTGTCGGTACTGTTGTGTTGCAGATAACGCCATTCGTCCAATGTTTCGTCGTAACCATCGGCAAT
>JAJYGL010000234.1 GCA_021790625.1 Pseudomonadota bacterium
ATCACCACCGCGCCCGAACGGCTGCGCAATCAGGACAGTCACTACCCATACCGTTTCGACAGCCATTTTTATTACCTCACCGGCTTTACCGAACCAGAAGCCGTGCTGGTCTTGCAGGCCGAACCGGCGCGCGCCATTCTGTTCTGTCGGCCGCGTCATCCCGAACGCGAAATCTGGGATGGCTTCCGTTATGGGCCGGAAATGGCGCAATCGCGGTTTGGCTTCGATGCTGCTTACAGCATCGAAGAACTTGATCAGCGCCTGCCAGAACTGTTGGCCAATCAAGCGGTCTTGCATTACGCCCTTGGTGCAGACATGGCCTGGGATCGACGCGTCCTGCGCTGGCTGAATACCGTGCGCGAACAAACGCGTAGCGGCGTACGCGCCCCGCACCGGATTCAAGATATTCGCGAACTCCTGTCCACCATGCGCCGCATCAAAGATGAAACCGAGCGTGCGCTGATGCAACGAGCAGCCGACATCAGTTGCCGTGCCCACCGGCGCGCCATGCTTGCCACTCGGCCTGGCCTGTCGGAATACACCATTGAAGCAGAACTGTTATATGAATTTCGCCGCCATGGCGCACAGGCGCCGGCATACACGTCCATCGTTGCCGGCGGCCTGAACGCCTGCACCCTGCATTATGTCGGCAATGCCGCACCACTTCGCGATGGTGACCTGTTATTGATTGACGCCGGCTGCGAATTCAACGGCTACGCTGCCGACATCACCCGCACCTTTCCCGTCAATGGTCGATTTTCTGCGCCACAACGCGATGTCTACGCGTGTGTACTGGCCGCGCAGGCCGCTGCGCTGGACCGTGTGCGACCCGGTGCTGGCTGGAACGAGCCACACGATGCGGCGGTACGCGTGCTGGCGCAAGGCATGCTCGATTGGGGCCTGCTCAAGGGCCCATTGGATGGCATCATCGAATCTGGCGACTATAAACAATTCTACATGCACAGAACCGGACACTGGTTAGGGCTGGATGTACACGATGTGGGTGCTTACAAACAAGATAATGGCGATTGGTGCAGTCTGGAGGCAGGCATGGTGCTGACAGTGGAACCCGGCTGCTATATCCGGCCAGATGACAACATTCCAGCCGCTTTTCACGGTATCGGCATTCGCATTGAAGATGATGTCTGTGTTACGAGCAATGGTCGCGACATTCTGACGGCTGCCGCACCAAAATCCATCGATGACATCGAAAACCTGATGAGGGAACAGCAACATGCCATCGCACAGTGATATCGTCGTCGCCGGTGGCGGGCCAGTCGGTGCCGCCTTTGCGCTCGCCGTGGCCGACAGCCCCTTTTCAGTCACCTTGCTGGAAGCTCGCCAACACGCCAAATCCCCAATCAGCCCGCGCACACTGGCGCTTTCCTATGGCACTCGGTTAATTCTGGAGCGACTGAACGTCTGGCAAACACTGCAACAGATCACCCCCATCCGCGATATTCACATCTCTCAGCGGGGCACGGTTGGCGTTACCCGCCTGCATGCAAGCGAAGAAAATGTGCCCGAATTAGGTTATGTCGTTGAATACCGTGCGCTGGATGCCGCTTTGCAAACAGCCTTGGCCGACAGCAATATCGCCGTACATTATGGCACCAGCGTCACCACCTCCGGCGGCAACCGTCATCTGGCCTGGCTCAACTGGCAGACAGAAACCACCAGCGGCATGCTGACCTCGCGACTGGCCGTCGTTGCCGACGGCGGCAATCAGACCGGGCCTGCCAGCCAAAAACAACAAAAACAATATGACCAGCACGCCCTGCTGGCCTGGGTCAGTAGTGAGCGCCCACACATGAATGAAGCCTTCGAGCGCTTCACGCCAGACGGCCCGATGGCGCTATTGCCGCACGGAGAAGGTTTTGCGCTGGTGCTAACCGCTGCGCCAGACAAAATCCAGCACTGGATTTCGCTGGACGAGAATGCGTTTCTGGCCGCGCTACACGCTCATTTCGGCGACCGGGTAGGGCGCTTTCTCGCTGTGCGCGACCGGACAAGTTTTCCTTTGCGGTACAGCCTGACGCAACACGGCGCAAAAGACCACCGGATATTCATCGGCAATGCGGCTCACGTCATGCACCCGGTCGCCGGACAAGGCTTCAACCTCGGGTTACGCGATGCGTGGGAGCTGGCGAATCAAGTGCACGCTTGTTCGCATCGTCATGAACTGGGCTCAGCCGATATGCTCGCCCGTTATCAACGGGCACGCCGACTGGACGTCAGCGCCAGTA
The DNA here is from genome assembly GCA_021790625.1 of Pseudomonadota bacterium. Classification (GTDB taxonomy): domain Bacteria; phylum Pseudomonadota; class Gammaproteobacteria; order Burkholderiales; family Sulfuriferulaceae; genus Sulfuriferula. Next base: position 2,247 of record JAJYGL010000234.1, read on the forward strand.
TGCTATTCACCGATCAACTGGTTCACTGGTTTACCCTCGCCGACCCGGTACTGCGTCACGCCCGCAGTCTGGGGCTCGCCACCCTGCAGCAATGTCCACCACTCAAACATTTCGTGGCTCGACGCATGATGTTTGGAGCGCAGGCATGGTAACCCGTCATTTCGACATCATTATTGTCGGCGCCGGCATCGTGGGTGCCGCGCTGGCTGCCGCCTTGCGCAACAGCGGCCTGAATCTTGCCCTGATTGAACCCCGCCCGCCCCACGAACCGACTGCCAAATGGGACACGCGTATTTATGCCATCAGCCCAGGCAGCGTTGCCCTGTTACAACACGTCAATGCCTGGCAACGCATCGATTCTTCCCGCCTGACCCCAGTACATGCCATGCAGGTACACGGCGACGGGAACGCCCGTCTCGTACTGGACGCCATTC
>JAJYGL010000141.1 GCA_021790625.1 Pseudomonadota bacterium
TGGCTGCCGCCCTGAACGGTGATGTCGAAAAAGGGCTGTTTTTTCGCGGCTCCGAATCACTCCCGTTTGGAGATGCCATTCGTCCTGCCAGAGAATTGGTGGATTACATGCTGAGCGAGCTCTAAGGTCAACTTCAAAAGAAAATTTCCTGATTCGTTACAACAACCCCTGTTCCGCAAAAGACAATACCCGATCCCGCGTGACCACGAAATGGTCCAGCACGCGGATATCCACCAGCGCCAGCGCTCTTTTGAGTTCGCCGGTCAGATTTTCGTCGGCACGGCTCGGCTCCGCTACGCCGGAAGGGTGGTTGTGCGCCAGAATCAATGCGGCTGCATTGTGCGCCAGTGCACGCTTCACCACTTCACGCGGATAGACGCTGGCCTGATTTAGTGTGCCATGAAACAGGTCTTCCACCGCAAGCACGCGATGCTGGTTGTCCAGAAACACGCCGCAAAACACTTCCTGTTCACGCGGCCCCAAATGCAGCCGCAAGTAATCCCGCACCGTTTCAGGCGAAGTCATGGCATCACCATGACGCAGGTCTTCTGCCAGCGCGCGGCGCGCCATCTCCAGCACAGCCTGTAACTGCGCATATTTCGCACGACCTAAACCCGGAATCGCACAAAACGCCTGCTGACTGGCAGCAAACAGTTGATTCAGGCCGCCAAAATCCAGCAATAATTCTCGCCCCATGTCCACGGCACTCTTACCGGGCATGCCGGTGCGTAAAAAAATCGCCAGCAATTCTGCATCACTCAATACTGCAGCGCCACGTTGCAGCAATTTTTCGCGCGGACGTTCTTCCATGGGCCAATCACGAATCCGCATTTTGTTCTCCTGACCGCTTACCGAAAATCCATATTAATTTCAATTGTTAATAATTATAAACAATTGCTTTTAATTCTACAAGCACCGCAATACATGAAACAACCAGAAAACTCGGTTATACTACGGCACCGCTGATGTATTCCGCCATGTGTCGCATTGCTGACCAACCCGGAAAAGTCAAAGCGTGCATAGCGCCGGGCACAGTGAGTCATATCTGTATTCCACCCCGCTGTCACGACCCACGCGGGAATAACAACCTTCCAGCATGGAGCATACCTTGCAGGGCAAACATATCGTCCTTGGCATTACCGGTGGCATCGCGGCTTACAAATCAGCAGAACTGACACGACTGCTCGTCAAAAACGGGGTGACAGTACAGATTGTAATGACGGCCAGCGCGCAGTTCTTTGTCACGCCACTGACTTTCCATGCGCTGTCTGGTCTACCCGTCGTCACGGAAACCATGACCGCAAACGACGCCATGCCCCACATCAGTCTGGGCCGTAACACCGATTTGATGCTCATTGCACCGGCAACTGCCGATTTTATCGCCCGTCTGGCACAAGGTCGTGCTGACGATGTATTGTCTGCCGCATGTCTGGCACGCGATTGTTCATTATGGATTGCGCCTGCCATGAACCGGCAGATGTGGCAAAACCCCGCTACCCAGCGCAATGTTTCACTGTTGCAGCAAGATGGCATTCATGTCATTGCCCCAGCATCCGGCGCACAAGCCTGCGGAGAAGAAGGTGCCGGCCGCCTGCCTGAACCGGAAGAACTCCTGGCGCTCATCAAGGCCCATTTCACCGACACGCCATTATCTGGCAAACCGCTGGCCGGAAAACGGGTGCTCATCACCGCAGGCCCCACTCAGGAAGCCATCGACCCGGTACGTGTCATCAGCAACCTCAGTTCGGGCAAGATGGGCTACGCCATGGCGCAGGCAGCATGGGAGGCGGGCGCCGAGGTCACGCTCATCAGCGGCCCGGTCTGCTTGCCTGCACCAGCCAATGTCACACGTATCGACGTCATTTGTGCAGAAAGTATGCTGCATGCCGTCATGTCACGCATTCCCGCCACCGATATTTTCATCAGCGTGGCGGCAGTAGCCGATTATCGGCCACGTCATCCATCCAGCACAAAAATCCACAAATCCGACGCAACACAACAACTGGAACTCGTCCCCACCACAGATATTCTCGCTCAGGTTGCCCAAGCTCCGCACGCACCATTTTGTGTGGGTTTCGCGGCCGAAACCGAAGATTTTGTCGCGCGTGGCGAAGCCAAACGGCGACGCAAGCATCTGCCGCTGCTGGCAGTCAACGATGCCAAAACAGCGCTGGGCAGCGATGACAACACCCTAACCTTGCTCGACGACGATGGCGTGCACCCATTGCCGCGAGGCCATAAACTGGTGCTGGCGCGTCAAGTGGTTACCCATTTGGCAAGCCTGTATTTCCGTTCCCCTGACAAAAGGCAAGTACCGTGACGCCAACCTCCACGACACCGACGATTGACATCAAAATACTCGACCCGCGACTGAACGAGCTCTTTCCCGCTTACGCCACGGCAGGTAGCGCCGGCATGGATTTGCGCGCCTGCATCGACGCCCCGATGGAACTGTTACCTGCACAGACCTTGCTCATTCCGGCCGGATTTGCCCTTCACATTGCGCGCAACGACGTGGCTGCCGTCATCCTGCCGCGCTCCGGGCTCGGCCACAAACATGGTATCGTACTCGGTAATCTGGTCGGTTTGATTGATTCCGATTATCAGGGACAAATCTTTGTATCGGTCTGGAATCGCAGTCACGATGCGTTTACCATCAATCCGATGGAACGCATTGC
>JAJYGL010000145.1 GCA_021790625.1 Pseudomonadota bacterium
GATTTCCTCGAATTCTACTTCCACTTCCACAACGGCCAAGCCGTGATTCCGGACAGCATGCCTGACCACCCGAATGCCCATGGTAACAAATTGTTACAATTTAATGTCCCGATTTATACCCTGATGTAACACATCAACCCGATTTTTGTGCCATGATAATAGTGTCGTTGCTTCCGCCTGGTTATTTTGCATGTACACGAAACTGGCCATTTTGAGTCTGCTGTTTTCTGCTACGCTGTGGACGCCATTTGCTCGCGCAAATAACAACAGATTGCGCCCGGGCATACAACGCGTATCGCACACCATGCCTGCCAACCGCGGAAGATTCGCCAATTCCAACCCCCAGATTACCCCGATGAAACACGCAAACGGTCGGGCATTTTCCGCCCCGCGCAACAACCCAGGATACGGTTACGGGTTCGAGCGCCGACAACAGCGCAGACTCCAGCAATAATGATTTGACCTGCAACGCGGCTTATGGAGGAATGAATCATTGGTCTCGTTTCAACCAAAATAAGCCTGCAATACTTCTTCTGGTCGCCCGTCGGCACGAATCCGGCCATGCTCCAGCCACAACACCCGCGTGCAGACATCCTGTACCAGTTCACGGTCATGACTTGCAATGACCAGTATATTCGATGACTGAACCAGATCCTTGAGACGCGCCTCGGCTTTGTGCTTGAAATGTTCATCCCCGACGGACAGCCATTCGTCCATCAACAAGATTTCGGGGCGCAACAGGGTAGAAACGGCAAAAGCCAAACGCAAGTGCATACCAGAAGAATAGGTACGCAAAGGCATATCGACAAAGTCACCCAACTCGGAAAATGTCACGATACTGTCAAAAGCCAACTGGATATCGCGCTTGGTCATACCCAACAAGCCGCCGCGCAAAAAAATGTTTTCCCGCCCGGTTGCCTCCGGATCGATACCCAGCGAAATATCGATTAGTGACCCGACATTGCCTTCCCGATGTACTGTGCCGCCCGTCGGGTAATAGACCCCGCTCAGCAGCCGCAGCAAAGTGCTTTTTCCCGCACCATTGTGTCCAATCAACCCCACACGCTCGCCGTCAGTCAGCGTAAAGTTGAGATTATCAATGGAACGCACCACCACTCTACCGCCATTGTCTGAGCCAATACGGCCACCGGTGGCCACCTGCATCAGATTCTTTTTCAGCGAGCGCCCGCTCGCGTTATAAACCGGAAAATCCACACATACATTGCTGAATTCAATCAACGCCATTATTTATCCCACACTGATGCATCACGCCCGCCATCATACCATCAAACCCCATCGGCTTTCGAATCCACCCAGGGAATCCACCCAAAGGCAGATTCAGCGGCAAGTTTTGACCTGAAGCCCAGTTTGTCAGATAATGCCAAGGTTTGTATCTTGCAAAAAAATTCAAGGAAAATTCAAGGAAAATTCATGACTCTGGACGACAAAAAACGTGTCTTGCGCGAAATGGTGCTGCATCGCCGCTTTGAAGAACGCTGCTATCAAGCTTACATTGAACGTAAAATTGGCGGTTTTCTGCACCTTTATCCAGGGCAAGAAGCCTGCTGCAATGGCGTCATGGAAGCAGCGCGCCCCAGCCATGATTACGTCATCACCGGCTATCGCGACCACATTCACGCCATCAAATGTGGCGCTGACCCCAAAGCCGTCATGGCAGAGTTGTATGGTAAAGCCACCGGATGCTCAAAGGGACGCGGTGGTTCCATGCACATTTTTGATGTCGCGCACCGTTTCATGGGCGGATATGCTCTGGTCGGCGGTCCTTTCCCGCTTGCCGCAGGCATGGCAAAAGCCATACAGATGAAGGGCGGCGATGAAATCGCCATCTGTTTTCTGGGCGATGCCGCCAACAATCAGGGGGTATTTCACGAAACCCTGAACATGTCCAAATTGTGGAATTTACCTGTTTTATTCGTGTGCGAAAACAATCTGTACGGTATTGGTACCGCACTCAACCGCTCGACGGCTGTTCACGACCAATACAAACGCGTATGCGCCTATGGCATCGAATCGGCACAATGTGATGGTCAGGATATCGACATCGTTTACGAACACGCCAAAACAGCTGTGGATTATGTTCGTGCTGGCAAGGGGCCTTACTTTCTGGAATTGATGACTTATCGTTACCGGGGACATTCCATGTCCGATTCACGCGCTTACCGCTCGCGCGAAGAAGAAGAGCACTGGAAGTTGCGCGACCCCATCAACATTCTGCGTGACCGGCTGGTTGCTGCAGGCGATCTCACCATGGAAGATTTCCAACAGATGGAACGAGACACCGACTCATTCATCGAACAAGATATCATCGCCTTCGCCGAAGCGTCGCCGGAACCGGACATCAGCGAACTGGAACACTTCGTTCTGGCCTGATAATGACAAAAATGGCTCAACAGAAAAATTGACCAACAGAATCTGACCGGCAAAAGCCAATTAACAAAAACCGATTGGCGGAATCCGGCTGACAAAATATGACCTCGGCGCCACAACCGGTGCCAGAACACACGAAGGAATGATAGAGTTATGGCTGAAATCATGTATTGGGAAGCGCTTCAGCGCGCACACGATGAAGAAATGGCGCGCGATCCATTGGTCATCTGCATGGGCGAAGACATTGGCGTGGCTGGCGGAACCTACAAAGCCACCAAGGG
>JAJYGL010000270.1 GCA_021790625.1 Pseudomonadota bacterium
GTGGCGGAACCGGGTGACAAAGCGTGGCTGATCTCTGCCGTATATGCTCCGCCGGGCAGAGCGGACGATGACACGGCGGATGATTATCGTTTCAGTTTGCCGAGAAAAAAAATGCCGGCATCGCAGGCGGCAAGTTATATCCAGCGTGAGTTGGGGCTGTTTCACAAGCTGCGTTGCGTGGTGGGCGAGCAAGTGGCGTGGGCAGCGCTGGAAGACAAGGTCACGGAAAAAGCGAATGTTCTGCCCTTTTCCTGGACGCTGGAACGCTTGATGGGCGAAGATAACCTGATTCCACCTTGCGTGACCGGGGTGTTGTTCGGTGAAGCCGATCTGCTGGTGTTGATGGCCTATCCCGGTAACGGCCGCGCTTTTGTGCAGACATCCGTGTCACCGGATAATCTGGCGGAAATCCTGACTTCTTTTGCTGCCATCAGCAGTATCAGTATCGATATTGAAACCGTACCGATTTACACCGGTGCCGAATTTTTGCGTGTGTTGCCGCAAACGCCCGTTTATCCGATTGACGCGGATATTCTGGGCGTGCCGGTATCCCATGTCATGAATGGCGTGATGGTCGTGGCGCTTGTTTTTTTGCTGCTGGCCGTGGGTACTTATGGTTATCTGTTTCACAAAATACAAGTTGCCAAGCAGGCCATTGCGCAATTGATGGCACAGAAACAACGCGTCGACGGTGAGGTCCTGCACCGCCTGATGTCCAATCCCGCGGCTCTTGGCAAGGTGATGGCTGTGGACTACCCGCGTTTGTTGACGCATGCCGAAGCCTTTTGGGTGGATGGTGGGCGCGTGGAGAGTCACGCTGACGGCAATCAGGAAGATCATACCTTGGTCCTGCCTTTGGCTGGAATCCATCGGGTTGTATCGAATGCGGCATTACAAACCGTGTTCAATCGCCATGACCTGCCCGTCGGCTGTCGTTATATGGGATATGCCATTTCCAGTACGGGTAGCGAATTGCGTGCGGATTACGCGTGTGGCGATTCATCTGACGCACTTATTTCGGCGGAGTGACGAGATGAAATTGAGCCGGAATCTTGTGTTGGGTGGGGCGAGTCTGGCAGTGATGGCTATCGCTGCCCATCTGGTTGCGCTGGACCGGAAAAGCTGGCAGCAACTGGAAGCGATGGAACGCTCAACCATTGGCGCGCAACATGATCTTGCCATTGCCAGAAATTTACAAACCAAGGTGGCGTCGCGCATTCCGGCAGCGCAGCAATCCTTGTTGCCGATTGATCGGGTAGCCGTATTCGGTGCCATGGCATTGTATAACCAGGCGCGGGCGCATCACCTGCGCATGGGAACGATGAATGTGCATGATGCAGCACCTGGAACGGTTGTTCTGGAACGGGTTGCCAAGCCGGTGCCAGGAACGGACGGCAAGATAAAACGCATTGCCTTTGAATTGAAAACTTCCTTTGACGACGTGAGTTTGTTGGGCAATTTTATTGCCAGTATTCCGCAGACGGGTGGCTATCTGAGCGCCATTTCTGTCAAAGGCAGCGATGCCACCTTGGTTGTGACTTTTTTGGGGGCATAGGAAGAATGGCCATTTTTTTCGGCAAGAAACCAATACCTGCGGAACCCGAGCGCAAGCCGGGCGGAATCCCGGCAGGAATTCCGCCAGAAATACCGGCCAATGGGTCATCTGGTGATCCATCAACGAATCCATCAACGTCAGCATCATCCGTGCCAGTTAATTCCGGTATTCATTCCGGTATTCATTCCGGTATTCATCCTGCGTCCAATCTTGCACCCCATTCTGAGTCCAAGTCCGTCATTGATTCTGCTGGGCGATCTTTTCCGCCTGTCGTGCCGACAGAGGTTTTGCCACAACGTGGCTTACCAGAAAACGGTCTGCCATCGGACGGTTTCTCTCGGACAAACGGTGCGCTGGAACGGGAAATGCCCTTGGGTTCTTCCCCGCCGCGCGTCGATTCATCCCAAACGGAACAATTGGATGCGTCGCCCATGGCATCTGTCAGGCCAGAAGAAATATCGCCTAGAGAAATATCGCCTAGAGAAATATCGCCTAGAGAAATATCGCCTAGAGAAATATCGCCTAGAGAAATATCGCCAAGAGAAATATCGCCAAGAGAAATATCGCCAAGAGAAATATTGCCGGAAGCCGTATCACCAGGCCGTGAAAATCTTGTGGTGGAGAATACGACGGCCGTTTTGTCTGCATCCGTTGCAGACAAAACGGAGGCAGGCAAGCCGTTTCGCCAGACGAGCGAGGCATCTGCTCCGGATGGGGTTGTCAATCCGGACCGCCATCAGAATGGCCTGCAAAACGGTTTGCAGCACGACAGCGCGGACGCAGCATTCCAGTCGGCGTTGGCCGGCGCGCCGCTGGAAGATATCCTGATTGCATTGGGTGCCCGTCGTGAATATGTGCGGGAAGCGCTGAAGCGCAAGGCGGAAACGCATGAGCCGCTACCCGTCATCGTGCGTGATATGGGGCTGGTGTCGCAGGAAATGGTGGCGCGGGCGATTGCCCTGCACACCGGTTATGAATATTTCAGTCAGACAGACGCCGAAGCAATGGATATTGCCGAAGTCGTGCGCTTGCAAGCCATTTTACAGCAGGTCAAATTTCATTATAACGGTTTCATTCTGGTTGGTTTTAATGCGAAGAACGGTGTGCTGAT
>JAJYGL010000060.1 GCA_021790625.1 Pseudomonadota bacterium
CTTTTCTGGCGATTCTGGGTGGAACCATTCTGGGTGGCGTGACGATTCTCGCACCTCACGGCAGTCTGGTGGTCAGCGCGTTCATGCTGTCAGTCGCCGTGCTCGGCTATTTCGCCAGCCGACAAATCCCCAGCGCTCCCGCGCCGGCGCCGAGAATGCGTTTGGCTTTCGAACCGTTGTCTGAAACCATCAAGCTGATTCGTGTCAGCAGCGCACACCGGGAAGAGTTCCAGATCATCCTGGGCATTTCGTGGTTTTGGTTCGTCGGCGCGTTGTTTCTGGCGCAGTTTTCGCCATTTGCCAAGAGCGTGCTGCATGCCGACGAAGGGGTGGTGACCCTGTTTCTGGTAGCGTTCTCGGTTGGCGTCGCCATAGGTTCGCTGCTGTGCGCGCAGTTGATCAAGGGATTTGTGCGCGCAAGCTACGTTCCGCTAGGTGCGTTGGGCATGAGTGCTTTTGCGCTCGACTTGTACTTCACCACGCGGCATGCCGGTTCTGGCACAAGCGGTGCCTTGTTGGGCGTGCTGTCGTTTCTGCAACACGGTTTCGGCTGGCATGTGCTGATCGATCTGATGGGGCTGTCCATCTCTGGCGGACTTTACATCGTGCCGCTGTACGCCCTGTTGCAAGTGCGTGCCGGTCATGAACACGGTGGCCGTTCCATTGCAGCCAACAACCTGATGAATGCGCTGTTCATGGTGGGATCGGCTCTGCTCGGCATCGTGTTGCTCAGGTTGGGCATGAGCATTCCACAAATTTTTCTTGCCATTGCATTCCTGAATGCATTGGCGGCCGTGTACATTACCCGATTGCTGCCGTTTTCGCTGGTGTTGGTGCTATTCAAGCTGCTGTTTCGTGTGGAAGTGCATGGATTGGAGCACTGGGCCCGTGCCGGCGAACGTGTACTGGTCGTCGCCAACCATTCTGCCTATCTGGATGCGCCGCTGCTGGCTGCCTTTCTGCCTGGCCGGGTCGGTTTTGCCATCAATACCTTTATCGCCCAACGCTGGTGGTTGCGTCCGATGCTGAAACTGGTGGACGTGTATCTGATCGACCCGACCAACCCGATGGCGGCCAAAACCTTGATCGATCATTTGAAACAAGACAAGAAAATCATGATCTTTCCGGAAGGCCGCCTGACTACCACTGGCTCATTGATGAAAGTGTACGACGGTCCGGGCATGATCGCCGACAAATCCGGCGCCACCATTCTGCCGGTACGCATTGACGGTGCGCAATACTCGCCGACTTCGCAACTCAAGGGCAAAGTACGCATTCGCTGGTTTCCCAAAATCACGCTCACGATCATGCCGCCGCGCACATTCGAGCTGCCGGATGATCTCAAAGGGCGCAAGCGACGCCAAATGGCCGGAGCGCAGCTGTATACGCTGATGTCGCAGATGATGTTCGACAGCAGCCCAGTCGAGCGCACCCTGATGCAGAATCTGATCGAAGCGCAACACACCCACGGTGGCAGCCACATCATCGCCGAAGACCCGAAACGCGAGCCGATGAACTACCGCAGGCTCATTGCCGGCAGCTTTGTGCTGGCGCGCATGATCCGCAGCAATACCGCTGGCGACGAAGCGCGCATCGGGCTGTTGCTGCCCAACATGATCGCCGCTGCTGTGAGTTTTTTTGCCGTGCAGGCATTGGGCCGGGTCAGCGTGATGCTTAATTTCAGCGCCGGTGCCGGACAAGTGTTGATCGCCTGCCAATCGGTCGAACTCAAAACGGTGCTGACCTCGCGCCAATTCATCGCTGGCGGCAAACTGGAAGGTACTATCGAAACATTGCTCGCGGCTGGCATTCGTGTTGTTTATTTGGAAGATTTGCGTCAGAACATTCGCCTGCCACAAAAAATATATGGTCTGCTGGCCGGGCTAATGCCACAACGTGCGCTGGCGCTGATGCCGAAAAGCCAGCCGGACGATCCCGCTGTCATTCTGTTTACGTCGGGATCGGAAGGAACGCCCAAAGGCGTGGTGCTGAGCAGTCGTAACATTCTGACCAATCGCTACCAGATTGCCAGCCGCATCGATTTCGGTCCGCAGGACACCGTATTCAACTGTTTGCCGATGTTTCACGCCTTTGGCCTCACCGGCGCAACCTTATTGCCCATGCTGTCCGGTGCGAAAGTGTTTTTCTACCCGTCGCCCTTGCATTACCGCATCGTGCCGGAACTGGTATACGACAGCAACGCCACCATTTTGTTTGGCACCGACACCTTCCTTGCCGGCTATGCGCGCTTTGCCAATCCTTATGACTTTTATTCGTTGCGTTACGTGTTCGCCGGTGCAGAAAAACTGAAAGACAGCACCCGGCAGGCCTGGTTCGACAAATTCGGCGTGCGCATTTTCGAAGGCTACGGCGTCACCGAAACCGCGCCGGTACTCAGCGTCAATACAGCCTTGCATTACCGCGCTGGTAGTGTCGGTCGACTGATGCCTGGCCTTGAAATCCGGTTGGAGGCTGTGCCCGGTATCGACAGCGGCAAGCAATTGCTGGTCAAGGGACCCAACGTCATGTTGGGCTATATGAAACACGAGCAGCCCGGCGTGTTGCAACCCCTTGCAGACGGCTGGTACGACACCGGCGACATCGTCAACATCGATGCCGATGGCTTCGTTACCATTCTGGGTCGCA
>JAJYGL010000230.1 GCA_021790625.1 Pseudomonadota bacterium
GGTTATCAGACCCGGAGGCGGAACCCACACAGATTCTGGAGCGCGCTGCGCAGGAACATTTATCCAGCGTTGGATTGCGCGACGCACTGGATCAACTTGATGACCGTAGCCGCCACATTATCGAAGCACGCTGGCTGAACGAAGAAAACCCGGCTACCCTGCACGAACTGGCAGCACAATATACCATCTCTGCGGAACGGGTACGCCAGATCGAAAACAAGGCCATCCAGAAGTTGCGACTGGCTTTGGCTCCGGTTTGAGACGGCGTCGCGTCGGCTAACACCGCAACGAATTAACGCCAGTAGTTGTGTTACGATGTGACGACAAATCGATGCACCCGCGTTGAACATACAACAAAAAACCGCCTTTGGGCGGTTTTTTTTACTACACGACATCCAAATCAAGACATCATGCAATGTATCGGCAAAACACGCTGCCTCGAACGCAGCGCATCAAACACGATGCATCAAATGTGTCAGGAAAAAAACACGACCGACAAGAAGCTGAGCCACGCCATCATAATCAGCGCGACCACGATCATCATAGGGAAGTTGGTCAATTTGCCAAACATTAAGTTGCCCATTTTCATCTCCATTCCTCAGATTTTCAGATGACAGCATTCTAGCATGTCTTGCGGGGATTGCAATTGATTGCCAATCAGCGCGCCTTCATCCCGTCCGTGCATCATTACCCCATCATCATTGTCCCAATTTTTTTAACAACATGTCGTTCAGTTGTTGTGGATTGGCGCGCCCACGACTGAGTTTCATGGCTTGTCCCATCAAAAAACCCAACATTTTTTCTTTACCGGCACGGTAGTCCGCCACCTGCGCCGGGAAAGCAGCCAGCACTTCGTCCAGGACTGCTGCCAATGCAGTACTATCGGAAACCTGTCGCAAGCCGCGCGCTTCAATAATGGCATCCACTTCGCCTTCATTCTGCCACAGGGCATCAAACACCGTTTTGCCCAACTTGCCGGACAATGTCCCGTCCTGCACACGCTGTATCAATTGCGCCAGACGGTTAACCGTCACCGGGTTGGCGGAAAAAGGCAAGTCGTACCGGTTTAATGCCGCCAGAAGTTCGCCCATCATCCAGTTGGCACACAACTTGGCGGCGCCATCCGTCGCCAGCACCAACGCTTCAAAATATTCTGCCATGGCACGATTCGACGTCAAAATACCGGCATCATAGGCAGACAATCCATACTGTTCTACCCAGCGTGCCCGCATGGCCTGCGGCAATTCAGGCATGCTGGCAGCGATTTCCGCTTTCCATGCGTCATCGACCATCACCGGCAACAAATCCGGGTCAGGAAAATAGCGATAATCAAATGCATCTTCCTTGCTACGCATGGTCCGTGTTTCATCACGGTCGGCATCGTACAACCGCGTTTCCTGCCGTACCCTGCCGCCGTCTTCCAGCAATTCAATCTGCCGCTGCGCCTCAAACAGAATGGCGCGCTCCAAAAAACGAAATGAGTTCAAGTTCTTGATTTCACAGCGCGTACCAAAGGTTTCGCTCCCCATGGGGCGAACTGACACATTGGCATCACAACGAAAACTACCTTCCTGCATATTGCCATCGCAAATACCCAACCAGGTCACCAGACCATGTACTGTACGCGCATAGGCAACGGCCTCTGCTGCACCGCGCAGTTCGGGTTCAGACACGATTTCCAGCAAAGGTGTACCGGCGCGGTTAAGATCAATCCCCGTCGTGCCAGGGTAATCACCATGCAGTGATTTCCCGGCGTCTTCTTCCAGATGCGCGCGCGTCAATCGCACCTGTTTATCGCCCTGTTCCGTCACGATGGTCACACTGCCGCCCTGCACGATCGGGTCATCCATCTGGCTAATTTGATAACCCTTTGGTAAATCAGGATAAAAATAGTTTTTACGCGCAAAAATCGAGCGTGGATGAATATGCGCCCCCACCGCCAACCCAAACCGGATGGCACACTCTACCGCTGCCTTGTTCAGCACCGGCAATACCCCTGGCAAGGCAATATCGACCGCACTGGCCTGAGAGTTAGGTGCTGCGCCAAATGCTGTACTGCTAGCGGAAAAAATCTTGCTGCGCGTCGCCAGTTGCGCATGAATTTCCAGTCCGATCACGATTTCCCATGTCGTCATGCCGACATCCCTCCACGCACCAGCGTCGGTACGCGCGCATGCCAATCCGTTACCTGCTGATACTGATGCGCCACACCCAGCAAACGGGCCTCGGAAAAATAATTGCCAATCAGTTGCAAGCCAATTGGTCGTCCACGACCATCAAATCCACACGGCACGGACATACCGGGAAGGCCGGCCAAATTAACGGCAATCGTATAGATATCAGATAGATACATCGCCACCGGATCGTCCGATTTGCTGCCGAAATCAAATGCAGTTTCCGGAGCCGTTGGCCCGAGAATCACGTCACAATCTTCAAACGCCCGTGAAAAATCCTGCGCAATCAACCGCCTGATCTGCTGCGCCTTGACATAATACGCATCATAATATCCGTGCGACAGCACGTAAGTACCAATCATGATGCGCCGCCGGACTTCGTCACCAAACCCTTGCGCGCGGGTTTTTTCATACATATCATCCAGATCGGTATAATCCGGCGCACGATAGCCGTAACGTACCCCGTCAAAA
>JAJYGL010000159.1 GCA_021790625.1 Pseudomonadota bacterium
CAGGACCCATTGCTGGCCGATTTCGAGCAGGAGCACTTTTTCTTTGTGACCAACAGCAACACCGCTGATGATTTTGATGAGATTGCCGTTGCGTGCAGCAATCGGCAGATAGCGGCGGGCAAACCAGGCAATGCCGAAAATGATGCACAGAATGAGCAGCAGGCTCAAACTGACCTGCAACAAAGTGGGCAGTGGCGCGGAGGTAACGGCTGGCAGGGCGTGAATGCCTTGAGGTGAATTCATGGTTTGTGTGATGGGCGTCGGTTTACCGGTTCAATTTGCGGATGCGGTCAGCCGGGCTGATGATGTCGGTGACGCGAATGCCGAACTTGTCATTCACGACCACCACTTCACCTTGCGCAATCAAGTAGCCGTTGACCAGAATGTCCATTGGTTCACCGGCCATGCCAGCGAGTTCCACTACGGAACCTTGTGCCAGTTGCAGCAGGTTTTTGATGGAGATCTTGGTGCGCCCCAGTTCAACGGTCAGCTGTACTGGAATATCGAGAATGAAGTCAATATCATTGTGGATGCCGGTAGGCGTTGCCGTACTGGAAAAGTCCTTGAAAATCGGCGCGCTTTCCGCCGCAGGCGTTGGTGCTGCGGTCGCGTCAGCTGCGGCCTGTTCAGCCATGGCAGCTCCCCAGTCGTCCATTGCCGAGATATCTTGATCTGCTTCGCTCATGGTTGTTTTTCTCCTTGTGTGCTGTCCGGGCGCGTGCCATCGGGCAGGTTATGCGAGAGTAGTTTTTCCACACGCAGGGCATATTGTCCATGCAGGGTACCATAACTGCACTCCATGATGGGAATCTGATCGACCGTGGCGGAGATGATGTCCGGAATGTTGATGGGAATGACATCGCCAACCTGCATGTCAATCAATTCTTTGATGCTGATATCGGCACTTCCCATATTGGCGACGATTTCAACTTCGGCGTTTTGAATCTGCTGGGTCATCAATTTGGTCCAGCGTTTGTCGATATCCAGCGTTTCGCCTTGCATGGAACTGGTCAGCAAATCCCGAATCGGTTCGATCATTGAGTACGGCATACAACAGTGAAATTCGCCATGTGATGCGCCAATTTCGATGCCAAAAGTGGTGGAAACGATCACTTCGTTGGGTGTAGCAATGTTGGCAAACTGGGTATTCATTTCTGAACGCATGTATTCCATTTCAATCTGGTATACATAAGACCATGATTTCTCGTAATTTTCAAAGAATATGTCCAGAATGCGCTGAATGATACGTTGTTCGGTCTGGGTGAAATCACGCCCTTCGACGCGGGTATGAAAGCGCCCATCACCACCAAACAGATTGTCGATAATCATGAAAATGACTGTGGGGTCGAATACGAGCAGCGCTGTGCCACGTAATGGTTTGATTTGTACCAGGTTCAGATTGGTGGGAACGACCAGATTGCGGATAAATTCGCTGTATTTCTGTACTTTGACCGGGCCTGCGGTAATTTCCGCCGTGCGTCGCATAAAACCGAACAGGCCAATCCGAAACAGGCGGATAAAGCGCTCATTGATAATTTCCAGCGTGGGCATGCGACCACGAACAATACGTTCCTGCGTGGCCAGATTATAGGGGCGAACGCCGGAGGTATCCTCGACAATCTCCTCGGCATCGTCTTCCCCTGTGACGCCTTTGAGTAGGGCATCGACTTCATCCTGGGACAGAAAATTCTCGGCCATGGCGGGCTACCCGATGGGTTACTGAATGACGAAGGAAGTGAAAAACACGCCACGTACTTTCTGCTTCTGGCCATTCTGATCGAAAGGTTGGGTGAGTTGCGCTTCGATCGCTTTGATGAGGGCGTTCTTGCCGTCTTCTGTTAATAATACCGAAGCTTTTTGGGCAGCCAGCAGCATCAGGATGCGACTGCGTATCAACGGCATATGTAGCTTGAAATTATCTACTGCTTTGTCATTATTGACCTGAATGGTTATTGCCACCTGCAGGTACTTTTCGCTGTCACCGCTGTTGGTATCGGGAACCAGATTGACCGTAAAGGGTGGGTCGAGTGGTAGAAAGACCGGTGGTTTGCCCGCGTCTTCGTCGTTAGCCACTTTTTTGCCGGCGATCGCTTTGCCGCTGGACTGGTGCGTGAAAAACCAAGCAGCGGCACCGCCACCCGCAATCAACAGCACAACCAGCACGACGATCAGAATGATAACCAGTTTGGACTTGCCGCCACCAGTTGGCGCGGCTTCGACTTCTGGTTTGGCTGGCGCTGCGGGGGCTTTGCTCATGAGATGCTCCTGTTGGTGTTTTAGATGTCGTTATTGTAATGGTAATCAGACAAATGTGTTCACCAGACCTTGCCCTGAATACAGTTTTTCTGTGTTAAGCGGTAGCAGGGAGTTGTTTGACTGCCCATTGCTTGACCGCAGATTGTTTATCTGGCCGAGGCCGGATTGCCCTGGCGACGACTGGGAGGGTTGTCGTTGACCGGAGTTACCGGACTGCACATTGGCTTGTCCCAACTGGATGCCTGCACCGGCAAGCATGGCTTCGAGTCGTGGCATGGCCGCCTCAAGTGCTTGTCTTACTTCTGGTTGAGCGGTAATGAAGGTGGCATTGGCTTGGCTATTGGAGACGTTGAGGACGACTTGCAG
>JAJYGL010000164.1 GCA_021790625.1 Pseudomonadota bacterium
CATCAATCGACAAATCCAGCGAGCGCGTGTCGATCACCCCGACTTGCCCTGTCTTGATCATCTCTTGCAATTTGTTGTCCAATAGTTGGCTGGGAATCTTCTCAAATGCAGCAATGACACCGGGTTCCCCGCGGCTTATCCCTTCGGCCAGAAATTCGGTCGCCAATATGGTTTTTCCGGAGCCGGATGGTCCAATCAGAAGTAGCGAATAGCCAGCCGGCAAACCACCACCCAGCATTTCGTCCAGACCCGGCACTCCCATCGGAACCCGTTCCTCGTCAGTGAGTATCTTGACGGCCGGCATAATCGTTGCGTCATGTTTGACAATGGCGCGCGGAAAAACCTGAATGCCTTCATCACTGATGCGGAATGTATGCAAACCGGAAACCTGAGCCTGACCGCGCATTTTGACGACTTGTATCTTGCGCACGGTTGAGTTGTGCTGCAAGTTCTGCGAAAGCCACAGGATGCCATCCGCGACGGTAAAGACAGGGTTGGACTCTGATTCCCGCGTCAAATATTCACCAATCAAAAATGTGGTTGCCTGCCAGCTCGTCATCTGCATACCCAATTGCTGCACAAAATGCGATAATTCAGACACTTCCTGTTTCATCTGCTTGGCCGACTGCGCAACGGATCGGAACGAGTCAACAAACACAAGGCTGGGCGCATGGTTTTTCATTTCTTCGGCCAGGCGTGACAATACGCGCTCAAAATTCCCCTCCATGAGGTCAGCAGACAGGTTGACATAGCGGATCGATTCGTTGATTTTATTGTCATCAAAAAATGGAAATTGCTGTTGATAACGCAGCATCTTCAAGGCGGGCTCCCCGAGCACCGTAAAGAATAGCGCCCGATTATCCGGGCTTGCCTGCGAGAACATGATCTGGTGGGCGAGCGTTGTTTTTCCGCTGCCCGGCGAGCCAGCAATCAGATTAAACGAGAATTCCGGAATGCCACCGCCCAACAGGCTATCCAAACCAGGTACGCCGGTCACAAGACGACGTATGCTTATCTTGTTACTCATTTTTTGAATTCCTTTGGGTGCTCAGACAAAAAATTGTCGGCGCTATCCGTAACGTTATGTTCGTGCTTGTCAAAAAACGCATCGACGCCCCAAGCCGTCCGCAAAATACGTGCGGTTATCTGTTCGCCAATTAATGAAGCCAGAATGTCGGTAAAAGTGATCAGCAAAAAACCACACGCTTTGATGACTTGATCTGATGTTTGTCCTTCAAGGCTGGTTTTTAAATTCGCCAAGCGGTGATCCGTCTGAGGTGGCAGCGAGTTTGCCGTAAGACAAGGGAATGTTGATTGGCTAAGAAATACGCTGCGCGCATAAAGTGAATTGAAACCATCTTCACCGACGAGCGCAACGAGTTGGGTCGCCATTTGCTCCCATAATTTAATCGCGGCATCCACTTCAGTGCACTGAGTCATGACACTGTTGATCATTTGGTGTCGCACACGATTCCCAGTTACCGTCATACTGATCGCGCTCATAAAAATTGTAGTCAGGTGTGATGATTAGGATAAAGCACGCTATGGTTTCAGCATACAGCATACGTTAGCCATGCGGTATATATTTCAGCGTCAATATGGCTGAAATTGAAACTGAAACATGCCAAAACCACAGTTTGTGGAAAAATTTGTGGAAAAATGGGCAGGTATCCCCCTTCAATTAATTCCCTGTTTGTCGTGCTGAATGCGTTGCCGCCAGTCATCCAGTAATGCCGCCTGTCGGCGGATGTCGAAGTGTTCAATGGCGCGGCGGCGGCCGGCTTGTTGTAAATTTGCCCGAAAATTATCGTTCGTGGCCAATTTCAACAAAGCATTGGCCAGATTTTGCGCGAAGGATTCCGCGGGGTTGTTGGGTACGGTCATGCCAGCATCTGCCACGACTTCGGCCAACCCGCCTGAACCACTGGTCAGCACTGCTGCGCCTGCACACAGGGCTTCCAGCGCCGTGCGTCCAAAAGGTTCTTGCCAGACAGAGGGAACCACCGCAATCGCGGCCCGCGCAAACTGTTGCATGATCTCGTTATGATCCAGATAACCGGTGTAACGGCATTGTGTGCCTGCTTTTGCCAACCAGGCATGGGTAGCGCGCTCATAATCGGATACGACTGTCAATCTGTCTACGCCACACAGCACGAACTCCCAGTTGGGCAACAGCGGGGCGATGATGCTCAAGGCTTCTGCGAGTGGCAGTGTGCCTTTTTCGCGGATGATGCGCCCGACATATAGTATGGTATGCGTTTTATCTTCTGGAACAAAGCGTTGTGTGTCGATGCCGTTGTGAATGACAACGGCTTTATCGTGTGCGCCGTGCCGGTCAGGGATGCCTTGCAGTAAACGTTGTCGAATATAATCGCTGACACAATACACGGCGGCGGCACGTTTCAATACCCATTCCCGTGCGTGTGCTGACGTAAACCAACGCATCTCCTGCAAATCATTGTGCAGGTGCAAGGTCAGTGCAATGTGGTTTGGCAGCAATTTTGCCAGATAACGAAAAATGACCGGCCTGTTTTGTACTTCAACATGGCTGATATTCTGCCGCAGAATCCACTTGGCGCAAGTTCGGGCGTAAGCGTAGCTAT
>JAJYGL010000249.1 GCA_021790625.1 Pseudomonadota bacterium
TGGCGCCTGAAACGAAGATGATCGTCTGTTTGCGTGAATTGGGGCAAATCTATGGCTCGATTGAATCGCAACACCAAAAAACCATCTTGCTCGACACAATCGACCATCTGGCCGATTTTGACCGTTTCGGTCGCGCCGACATGCTGTTTGCCAAAGATAAAGTCATTGGCGCGCCGCTGATTTCCATTCATGCTGTACAGGATTTGTCTAAAGCGGTTCAGGACAGATTGTATTTCGTGCGCTTCGAAGACCTGATGAGCAACCCGGCGGCTTGTATGTCGCATCTCTTTGCCTGGCTTGGTGTTCCACCCTTTGCCATCGATCCGAATCATATCGAGGCAAAAATGGTACCTGAGAGTGATAGTCACTACCACATGAAGTACCTGCACACGCAATATACGTCAATCAAGGCACCGAAGCGGCACGAAATTTCTCCGCGCATACAGGCGCAGATTGAAACCGCCTACGCCTGGTATTATCAGCTTTACTATTCAAACAAGCGGGGGGCCGCATAACGTCGCGGCCATGTGGGAATAGATTAAGTGAAGCGCGACTGCGTGAGGGGTTGAACAGAGGTGTTGCTTACTCGAAGAGCGTGGCGAGCTTCGCCAGAACCTCGTCCATGAGCGGCGCGGGCAGCGTGTCCACCTTGCGAGCGTGGCGGGCGGCTAGGTCGATCACTCGCGGTTGGTCACAGCGCACGACGCCGGTAGTCTTGATTCCGGTCACTGGCACCGCAAAGCCAAGACGGCCGGCGAACTCGCCACCGTTGGTGATCGGCAGAATCACCGGCAGTTTGGTGGCTTCGTTGAACTCGGCAGGCGACACGACCAGGATGGGACGGCTGCCGCTTTGCTCGTGCCCCGCAGTTGGATCGAGCGACACGAGATAGATGTCGCCTCGCTTCATAACAGCTCGTCACCCACGGCTGGCGCATCAATCCATTCACGTTCAGCGACTGGTTGTGGCTGCGAATAGTCGGATGCGGCTAGTAACTCCGCGAGCGTGTAGCGCGGCCGTGGGTTGGGATTGACTACAAGGCAGCCATGATCGATGACCAGACCGACCGTCGCGCCGGCTTGCAGGTGCAGTTGATCGAGGAACGCAGGCGGAAGAGCCAACATGATCGAGCCGCCGACCTTGCGCAGATTGGTTGTGTGCATGATGCGCATCCAAGTGGTTAAGTTATATAAAAGTATAATATTGATTGCTTTGGATTGCAATCCATGCGTGTCTGGCAAACGATCATTGCGTATTCCGGCAGTCAGTCTTTCCGCGCTGCCAGCAGGTTCAGCAGGTCATCGGTAGTGGTCGTTTCGCCTAACGCGGGGAATATTCTTTCGATGCTGTTGCGGTGAGCATCAATATTCCGATCGGTCATGGCATCGATGACCAGCGCGACGTTGTAGCCGTGTTCATGCGCGTTACGCGCGGTGGATTCGACGCCTTTGCTGGTGGAAATGCCTGCCAGCACGATCTGGGTGACGCCTTGCTGTTGCAGCCAATCGTGAAGTCCTGTCTGATGAAAGGCGCCCCACTGGCGTTTGGTTATCCGGAAATCGCCGGGTTGCTGGTCGAGTTCGGGGGCCAACATGCTCCATTCGGGTGTGAGTGTCAGGTGATATTTTTGTTCGGTACGTCCGGGCGGTGCGCCTGCTACGTTGACCAGTACCACGGGCAGGTGGTGGGCACGAAAGGCATGGGTGAGGCGGTTGGCACGGTTGACGATGTCACTGGTCGGGTGGACGGCTGGTAAGGCGACGATACCCTGTTGTAAATCGATCAGGATGAGCGCGCTGTGTTTATCAAGTTGGGATAAGGGCATGGCTGGCTTTTCCTTTCTGATAGTGATGCAGTAAGGTTGTCAAAAAGTCGTCCTGAGCAGTCTGAATCGGTTGCCAGTTTTCATTGACAGGGTTGCGGGTCAACGCTTCATGAAAAGTGGCGATGGCGACATGGTACAGGTGATGCTGCCGGTGCAGGAGGTGATCGACGGCAAAATCCATACGGATGAGGTCGTCATGAATCGGACAGGCGTTGGTGTTGCCCAATTGTATGGAATTGACGATTTGGTTGTGTTGACGGAGAATGTTACGCAGCGAGCGGTCGTGAACTATCTGTTTGGCATATACGCCCAGCAGGCTGGTGGGGTGTTGCGGGCGGCGAACAGGGGGATTGTCCAGGAAAACAGTTAGTTCGGCCAGCGGCATGGGACGGGCGATCTGGTAACCTTGCAGCAAGGGAATGCCCAATACGCTGACGGCGTCCAGAATGTCGTCGGTTTCCACGCCTTCGACAACCATCCCCACACCCAGATCGCGCGCCAGGTTGAGAACAGTGGCTGTAAACAGAATGCCGGTCGGGTCTTGCTCCAAGGTGCGAACGAAGCCCTGGTCGAGTTTGACTTTATCGATGGGCAAGGTCTTCAGTCGCAGCAATGAGGAGTAGGCGCTGCCCACATCATCGAGTGCCAGACAGACGCCCAGCGTTTTCAGTTTGAGCAAGTGGTCGAGGGCGTCTTTTTGTTCCAGAAAATTGCTGCCTTCCAGAATTTCCAGCACAATGCGTTCGGCCGAAATGGTGTGTTCTTCAATCA
>JAJYGL010000204.1 GCA_021790625.1 Pseudomonadota bacterium
GTGCGGCAGGTGTCGTTGTGCGCACTGCTGGCTTTGTTGGTAACGAATACGGCGGTGGCGGGTACGGATACGCCTGCGATGGTTGCATTGACGGACGGCCAAATGCGTTTCGTGCAGGTGGTGACTGCGCAACCACATGATTTCGTGACCGTTATTACGGCTATTGGCAACACTGATTTCGATCAAAATAAAAACGTACAGGTTTCATCGCCTTACGCTGGCACGATTAGCGCTATCACTATCGATACCGGGCAAAAAGTGCATCGCGGTCAAGCGTTGTTTACCATCACCAGCCCGGATTTATTGCAGGCAGAATCGACATTGTTATCCAGTGCGGCCAGCCTGCGTCTGACACAGGCTGCACTGAAACGTGCGCAGGCATTATATGCTGCGCAGGGTATGGCAGAAAAAGATTATCAGCAGGCTGTATCAGATGAAGCCGTGGCAGAGGCCAATGACAAGGCCGCTGTGAACGCTGTTCGCATTTTTGGCAAAAGTGATGCGGATATCGACCGCATCGTTCGAGAGCGTAAGCTGGATTCCCGTTTTGTTGTTTTGAGCCCGATTTCTGGCGAGGTGACGGCACGGAATGCTGCTGTGGGTACGTTGGTGCAGCCGGGGGGCACGCCTCCACCTTTGGTCGTATCCAATGTGTCAGATAAATGGTTGCTGGTGAATGTGCCGGAGTTTGCGACCCCGTTGGTGAAACGCGGCGAGCTGGTGGAAGCCAGGCTGGATGCTTATCCAAATGAATTGTTCCATGGCCGGGTGGACAATATTGGTGAGACGGTGGACTCGAATACGCATCGCTTGACGGTACGGGTGGTACTGCCGGATCCACAAGACCGGATCGCGCCACAGATGATGGCAACGGCGCGAATCCTGACCGGCAAGGTGTTGCATGTACCGGCCGTACCGGCGGACTGTCTGGTTCGGGAAGGCGATGGAACGATGACAGTGTGGGTGACGCAGGATCGGCGCCATTTTTATCGCCGTGTCGTGCGGTTGGGCATACAGCAAGACGGTATGTATCAGATTCTTTCCGGCCTGCGGGCAGGTGAGATGCTGGCAGGTAGTGGTGCGTTGTTCATCAGTAATGCCTGGGCGATGGGGCTGAAATAATGCCTGTCCGGTTTCTTCCATTCGAGAAGGTTTATTTGTGTTAAAAGGTCTGCTTTCGTTTTCTTTGTCGCGCCGTCCCATCATCATTCTGTTTCTGATTGTGTTCATCGGGATTGGTCTGGCTGCATTTTATCGGCTCAACATCGAAGCATACCCCAATCCGGCACCGGTGATTCTGGAAATCACCGCGCAGGCGCCGGGTTTGTCAGCGGAAGAAATGGAGCGCTATTACACTATTCCGATGGAGGTCGGGTTGGCGACCACGCCTGGCGTGGATAATATTCGCTCGACATCGTTTTATGGTTTGTCGTTCGTACGGGTGACGTTCAAATACGGTGTGGATTATTATTTTGCCTATACGCAGGCGGCGTTGAGCCTGCAACAAAACGTCACCCTGCCGGGCAATCAGCAGCCGCAGATTCAGGCATCCAGCCTGGTTGGCGAAATTTTTCGCTATCAGTTGAAGGGCCCGCCTCATTTTGGCCTGACCAATCTGCGTACCTTGCAGGATTGGGTAATGCAGCGACGGTTGCTCAACGTGCCCGGCGTGGTACAGGTGGTGTCCTGGGGCGGTACGACCAAAGAATATCAGGTAAATGTCAACCCGCATCGCCTGGAAGCCTACCATATTACCTTGCCACAGGTTTTGACTGCGTTGGGCAATGCCAACATCAATGTCGGTGGCCGCACGATTTCGTTTGGGCAGCAGTCGGTGAATGTGCGCGGCGTGGGCTTGATTCATAACGTGCAGGACATCGAGAATACGGTGCTCGCCCAGTACAACGGGGTGCCGGTACTGGTAAAGGACGTGGCAACGTGCCAGATTGGTTATGTGCCGCGTCTTGGGCAAGCCGGGCGCGATAATCAGGATGACGTGGTAACCGCCATCGTGGTGATGAACCGTACCATGCAGACCAATGAGGTCGTTGCCAGGGTCAAGGAAGAAATCAACAAAATCAATCACGATGGCACCTTGCCAGCAGGGGTGTATGCTGACCCCTATTACGACCGTTCTACGCTGGTCGCAGTCACGACGCACACGGTGCTGCACAACCTGATTTTTGGGGTGTTGCTGGTGTTCCTCGTCCAGTGGCTGTTTCTGGGCGATTTGCGCAGTGCGATTATCGTCAGCGTCAATATTCCGTTTGCGCTGTTTTTTAGCATCATCATGCTGGTCATCAGCGGAGAGTCGGCGAATCTGTTGTCATTGGGGGCGGTGGATTTTGGCATCATTGTCGATTCGGCTGTGATTCTGGTGGAAAATATTTTCCGCAATTTTCAGCGCAATGCACAGGAGCAGCAGCAATTGCTGGATGGTTTTATCGAGAATGGTATTCATGGCGAACGGGATAATTCAGATAGTCATTGGTCGTCGAGATTGCGCCTGATTCTCGCCAGTGCGTTACAGGTCGATAGGGCCGTGTTGTTTTCCACCCTGATTACTGTCGCCGCCTTTTTGCC
>JAJYGL010000085.1 GCA_021790625.1 Pseudomonadota bacterium
GCGTTGGCGGTGGTGAATAGTCAGCATCAGGTGCACAAGGTGTTCATTGCCTTGCAACAGGCAAAGTGGCAGCAGCGGCAACTCGAAGAAGAGTGGGGGAGGTTGCAGTTGGAGCAAAGTACGTGGGCAATGCACGCACGGGTAGGAAAAATTGCTGGCGACAAGTTGCAGATGCAGTTGCCGGATGCCCGTCAAGAGCGGATGGTGTTCGCACCTCACGCTTTGGTGACGCGCCCATGATGCCGCGTATGGGGCGTCCTGCCGGACATTTGCTGGTGCTGCATTTAAAGGAATGGCGTAGCACATTGTTGTTGGGGGTTTTGCTGGCCTGGCTGGCGGCACTGGGGGTGCGGGCAATGTATTTGCAGGTGTGGCACCAACCTTTTTTGCAGCGCAAAGGGGATGCGATGACCAGTCGGGTCATGGCATTGCCTGCGCACCGTGGCATGGTCAGCGATCGTCATGGTGAGGTGTTGGCCATCAGCACGCCAGTGGAATCGTTGTGGTTCAACCCGTCTGATGATTCGCTCGACGCCGGACAGGTTGCCCGTCTGTCGGCTGTTTTGCATATGCCGATACCAGAATTGCGCCACAAGCTGGCAGACACGGATCATGATTTTGTGTGGATTAAACGTCGCCTGCCACCAGATGAGGCTGCGGCGGTGACGCGCTTGTCAATTCCCGGTCTGTCATTGACGCGAGAGTACCGGCGGTATTATCCGATGGCCGATTTGCTGGGCGCAGTGCTCGGCTTTACTGGCGTGGATGACAATGGTCAGGAGGGTTTGGAGCTGGGTTTGCAAAACCAGCTTGCGGGCAGGGATGGCAGCCATCGCGTGCTGATTGACCGGCACGGGGATGTGATTGAGGATGTGCAAAGCATTCTCGCACCAAAACCGGGGCAGGATGTGCAACTGGCGCTGGATATGCGGTTGCAGTATGTCGCTGCGAGGGCTCTGGAAGCGGCGGTGACCGCGAACAAGGCAAAATCGGGGTCGCTGGTCATGCTGGACGCCAGAACAGGTGAAGTTTTGGCCATGGTGAATGTGCCCTCATTCAATCCTAATAATTTGTCTGGTACGCAAGCCTGGGTACGGCGTAATCGCGTCATTACGGATGAATATGAGCCGGGGTCAACCCTGAAGCCGATTGCGTTGACCGCCGCACTCGATGCGGGAGAGGTTCGGCCGGACACACAAATTGATACTTCACCGGGTAAATGGCAAGTAGGTAATCGCTGGATTCATGATGCGCATCCAGAAGGGGTGCTGACGGTGGAGCAAATCATCGAAAAGTCGAGCAACGTTGGCGCATCGAAAATCATTCTTAGCTTGCAGCCGGCGTATTTCTGGCAAAAATTGCATGATGCCGGGTTTGGTTCAATACCAATCACGGATTTTCCCGGTGCGGCAAGTGGCAGCGTACGGCCATGGCAACATTGGCGTCCCATCGAACAGGCCACCATGTCGTATGGCAATGGCATTTCCGTCAGTCTGCTGCAACTGGCCAGGGCGTATACCGTCTTTACGAATCATGGCATGTTGAAACCGATCAGCCTGGTGAAGCTCTCCGGTGCAGCGCCCGCTGGCGAGCAGGTGTTTTCCGCCCGGAGCGCGGATGAAATGGCGCAGATGCTGACGAAAGTCGTGACAAAAGACGGAACTGCGCCGCAGGCAGCGCTCGATGATTATACCGATGCCGGTAAAACTGGAACGGCGCATATCCCGGATCATGGTGGTTATTCGGCCAACCGGTATGTGGCTTCCTTTATCGGATTTGCGCCGGCGAACAATCCTCGTCTGATTTTGGCCGTGGCAGTGATGGAGCCATCAGCGGGTCAATATTACGGTGGCAGTGTGGCTGGCCCGGTGTTTCATCAGGTGATGGAAGACAGCCTGCATTTGCTGAACGTCCCACCCGATAAGGCGCTGACGATAAAAACCACCGCTGGAGCGGCAAGAGGCGTGACGGCCAAGGAAGGTGGGACATGATGACAGCCCCGTTTTTTGCCCGGCAAGATGCCGCGACCATTGTCGCGGCGTTGCTGCATCAGGGAGGGCGGGCAGAGGGTATCAGCAGTGATAGCCGGCAAGTGCGATCGGGTATGTTGTTTGCGGCGTATCCCGGCTTACGTCAGGACGGGCGTCGCTATATTGCCGCCGCGCTGGCGGCAGGTGCATCGGGCGTGGTGTGGGAGGCGGCGGATTTTGTCTGGCCGATGGAATTTTCTGCTGTACCAAATGTGCCCGTGATGGGTTTGAAATCACGGCTGGGTGAACTGGCCGCTTATGTGTATGGCAATGCCTCGCGGGATTTGTGGATGGTCGGTGTGACCGGAACCAATGGCAAGACTTCATGCACGCATTGGCTGGCGCGGGCGATGAATGGTGTGGCGCGTAAAACGGCGGTTATGGGGACGCTAGGTAATGGCTTACCGGACGCGTTGCAGCAAACGGGTAATACCACGCCAGATGCGGCAGTTGTGCAGCAAACGTTGGCTGCGTTCCGGCAACAGGGGGTGGTTGCTGTGGCGATGGAAGTGTCATCTGAGGGTTTGGATCAGGGACGGGTCGATGC
>JAJYGL010000080.1:0-1555 GCA_021790625.1 Pseudomonadota bacterium
ACGGTTCACTTTCCGGAACTGGAATTCTGCACCGATAACGGCGCCATGATTGCGCTGGCCGGCAGCCTGCGACTCTTGCGCCAACGCGGCCAGCAGGCAGGCGCATTCACCATACGCCCGCGCTGGGAACTTTCCATGGTCGGCAAACCGGAATCGACCGAAACGATGGAGGTAACGCCATAGGCGCCCATTAACAACCCGGATTAATAACCCGAAGGTGGTGGAGGTGGCTGCTGCCCATAACCCGGTGGCGGTGGTGGAGGTGGCGCCATTGGCGGCTGTTGATAATTCGGCGCGTTATTCGGCGGCATCACGATAACCGTTTTCCGACGACGGTAACCGTACCCGGCAGAAGGCAACTCATTGCCCTTGGAATACATGCACTGCTCATAAGCGATGTCATAGGTACGCTGCATGCTTTGCTCGCTCTGACCGGCTGAACCCGCCCCCACGACCGAACCCGCCAGTAAGCCCATGCCAGCCCCTATACCAGCACCTTGATGCCCTCCGCCAATCAAGGAGCCGGCCACAGCACCCAATGCCGCACCGCCAATCGCACCGGCAGCTTCCTGTTGATGCGATACATTGGCAGGATTGGTGCCCAATTGCGTCTGCGCAAAATGACGACACACCAGATCATCTTCCTGAAACTGCTCAAACGACTTGCCTGGTGGCGGCATCACCGCCACAGTTGGTGCCATGGGTGGTGTGGCGCAACCCGACATGACCAGCACCGGAACAACCAGCACCGCCGCCACCGCAATCGATAATACCCCCGTTCTTCCTGCTCTCATCGTGCCATTTCCTTATAATTGATTTAATGTGAATCAGGTGGCGTCGCCGGCACCGTCTTCCAACCGCCCGGACAAGTATTGGTGTAAGGATAATACATTTTTGACGACCCGCAATAGTACCAGACTGCCTGCTGTTGCGGCATAACCGCTCCCGTCTGGGCAGGCGGAGCCGGTTGCTGTTGCACCACGACTGTCTGAGGTTGTGGCGCCATCACCACCGGCGGTGTATTATCCACCTCGACGACCGGTTGCGATGCGACGACAGCGCCAGTCAACAACCCGGCAGAAAATGCTCCCGCCCCCCATCCATAGCCGCCCCAGCCATAGCCGCCCCAGCCATAACCGCCCCAATACGGATGCCAATATGGATGATACCATCCGCCACGCCATCCGCCGCCACGCCATCCACCATACCAGGCGAATGAAGGCGTCGCCACCATGATGGACAACACGCCCAATAACAAAGCCATCAGATATTTTTTCATCATCCCCACCTCCTGCCGCTAGAGACATTACAACACGGCCAAAGTTCATTCCACCTAAAAAACCACTGATCCATTCCTACATGGTTACGCCATCAATTTGGCAAATAGTAGTCTCTTGGCCATTAACATTACTGTCAACAAACTTATCTTACAGAGAAAATATAAGTGTATGATAGATTTTTTCTGACAATCATCAGAAAGTGCTTTACAAATCCATTCTGTTTCCCTGAAAATAAAAAGCAAATTTTTAGAACTGACGAAATTACCGTGTGTAAA
>JAJYGL010000080.1:2365-12639 GCA_021790625.1 Pseudomonadota bacterium
CAGCACATGGCGCGCCAGCGCCTGAATGCCCAGATTTTCCAGAACAGTGGCGAAAGTATCATCATTACCGACGTGCATCAACATTTTGTTTCCGTCAATCCAACCTTTACCCGCACCTTTGGTTTTACGGAACGGGAAGTCATGGGGCAAACGCCAAAACTGCTGAAATCCGGACATCATGACAGCAACTTTTACCAGAAAATGTGGCGCCGTCTGCAACAGGCCGGCTACTGGCAGGACGAAATCTGGAACAGAACCAAAGATGGAACCATCAAACCATTTCTGGCCGGCATCTCCGTCGTGCGTGACGAACAGAACGTCATCAGCCATTACATCGCCATTTATTCCGACATCAGCCATCTGAAACAGGCGCAGGCACAAGTCGAGTTTCTGGCCTGGCACGATGCGCTGACACGACTACCTAACCGACCGCTGACCAAAAACCGCGCCGAACTGACCCTGCTCGCCGCTCACGACAACAAAACCCGCCTTGCTTTCCTGCTGCTGGATATAGACCACTTCAAACATATCAATGATTCCATGGGACACCCGCAAGGTGACGCGCTGATTGTAGAAACAGCATTGCGCCTGCGCACCTGTCTGGCCGACCGGGATATTCTGGGCAGGCAAGGTGGCGACGAATTTCTGATTGTGTCACCGCTGACACATGATGACGAACGGTTGCCGGAATTGCTGGAAACCATTCATCGACAAATGCAGATCCCTTTCCAGATTGAAGGCACGCACATCGCCGTCAACGTCTCCATCGGCGCGGCCGTGTACCCGAACGATGGCGAAAATTTTGATGCCCTGCTCAAAGCCGCCGACATTGCACTTTACCGCGCTAAAGAAGGTGGCCGCAATACCTGGCGTTTTTACAGCGAGCAAATGCACACCGAAGCACAGCAGCACATTGAATTGAGTAATGGTCTGCGCCAAGGACTCTCTCTACAACAATTCTACTTGCAATATCAACCGCAAATCGACCTCATCACGGGTAAACTCATCGGTGTCGAAGCACTATTGCGTTGGGAACATCCCGTACTGGGCAACATCCCGCCCGGGCATTTCATTCCCATTGCGGAAGACAACGGTACCATCGTACAGATTGGCGCCTGGGTACTGCATGAAGCCTGTCGGCAAGCCGCCACCTGGCAACATGAGGGACTTGCCGGCTGCCGCATGGCAGTCAACCTGTCGGCCGTCCAGTTCAGTCATGGCAATCTGATTGCCACCGTCGAACACGCACTCAAAACATCCGGCTTGCCTGCATCACTGCTGGAACTGGAACTCACCGAATCCATCCTGATGCGCAATGCCGAACAGATTCTGGACACGGTCCGTCAGCTCAAGCATCTGGGCATACAACTCTCCATCGATGATTTTGGTACCGGCTATTCCAGCCTGTCTTATCTCAAACGCTTCAAGGTTGATAAACTGAAAATCGATCAATCCTTTGTCAACAGCATGACCCAAAACGGCGGCGACATCGCCATCGTCCGCGCCATCATCCAGATGGCCAAGGGACTGGATCTGAAGACCATCGCTGAAGGCGTTGAAACGCCGGAACAATTGTCACAACTCAAAACAGAACACTGCGATGAAATCCAGGGTTATTATATCTCCCGCCCACTGATGCCAGATCAAATCTTGCGCTGGCATCAACAATTCCATCTTGATCCACCATTTTGATCGCACGCTGCCAAAATCAGAAAATCGCGTGCCAAACGACAATCGGCTACCCAACGAACATCATCCTCTTACCTTGCTAGTTTGCCCTTTTCTCTTAACCCATTTTTCTTAACCCATTTTTCCTAATCGATATACAATACGACTGTCAAATAACAGTAATAATATCGATAGGCGATGCTCTCACCATCTTCCACAAACCAGCCAATTGATTTCACCCAGCAACTACTGGCAAAAATCGAAGCCACGCCGAGCCTCCCTGCCCTGGGGAAAAATGTGGCCAGAGTCATCAGCATCGCCTCGGACGACAACAAAGGCACAGAAGAACTGGCGCGTTTCATCCTGTCTGACATAGCACTAACCAACAAAATCCTGCACGTCGCCAACACGCCACACTATCGCACAGCTTCCCGCATTCCAGTCACCACCATATCCCGCGCCATTTATCTGCTGGGTTTTGAAACTGTCAAAGCGATTGCGCTGGCCATGATGGTGGTCGAAAACCTGAACAGCCGCAACGCTGCCCTGGTTCAACATGAACTGTTGCAAGCACTCGCCGCCAGCATCGTCGGGCGGGAAATTGCACGCCGTGCCCGTCAGACTGAAAGTGAGGAAGCTGCGGTCGGCGCACTATTCAAAAATCTTGGCCGTTTGCTCGCCGCCTTGCATGAACCCGAACTGTACCAACAAACACGACAGGCCGGCACACCGCCTTCTTCCATTCCTCACACACCCAGTTGCAATTTTGACCTCATCACGACATCCATCCTCGTACGCTGGCAAATTCCAGCCAGCATCATCAATGCCATGGCCAAACCACCGGCAGGCACATTGCGTCCTGCCGGTTCGATACAGGAACGCTTGCAACATATTGCCGCATTCAGTGCCGAACTGGCTACCAGCATTTTCCCGACCGAACAAATCGATACGGCTGCGCTTCAACAAAAACTGTTGCTACGCTATGGCAACGCCCTACACATCGACGCGCAAGAATTGCAAGAACTGGCCAGGCAGGCACGCTTGGAAACGCAAGCCATTACCCAAACCATCAACGCAAGCGATATCAACGACACAGAAACTGCCAGCGCAGAATTGCCGGGCGATTTCTTGCTACCAGAACAGGCCGCAGAATCAATAACGACAGCACAGGAATGCTACCCAAGCGGTAAACCGCACCATGCCCAATCCTTGCTGCTCAACAGCCTGCAAACCCTGTCAGACGCCATATCCGCCCACAAAAATGCCCCGGAAGACATGATGCTGCAATTCGCCGAACTGCTGCAACGGGCACTCGGATTGCGTTTTATCGTCATTTGCCTGAAAGACACCCGGAACCACCAATACCGCGCCTCTGTTGCCATCGGCACAGACTGCGCCCGCCGTCGCGCCGGATTCGGTTTTCCGGAAATGGGCGAACAAGACATCTTTCACCTGGCATTATCACGGCGTGTTGACATCATCATCACCGATGCCACCCAGGCAAAAGTCCAGACCCTGCTACCCGGTCATTATGGCCGACTGACACAAGATGCCAAAAGTTTCATCATCCTGCCTCTGTTACAACAAAACGAACCGATAGGGCTAATATTTGCCGACCGCGCACTACCCGCCCCGGAAGGCATCACCGCCGACGAAGCCACGCTCATTCGGGCATTGAAAACACAACTCCTTCTCGGTCTGACCGTTCACACTGCCTGACGCCAGTATCGCCAAGCGGCCTGCCACATCGCAAGCCATGACAAAATGGCCGACAACGCCACCAGACCGGCTGTCAATTCTACCCACTCCACCCACGCCGACCACCAGACGCTTGCCAGCAACGCAAACAAACTGGCCAAATGCACCCACATCTGGCGCCGTGCCACACTATCCGGAATAATCTGTCTGACATTGGGGGCGAGTTGGCCCTTTGACAATCGTGTCTGCCAATGCAGCCAGATCAGAAACGGCACAATTTTATACAACATGCCGTTTACCAGCGAAATCATGCCACCATACAAAAACAGACCGCCCAACACAAAGGGATAGCCAACCCATGTCGCCAGTGCGGGCAAGATACTTGCTGCTAACCACAGGCCGGACGCCCCCAGAAAACTCACCATACTGATACGCCAGAACCACAAGCTGGCATCCGCTTTCTTACGTCGCCTTTTTTCCAACAGGTACAACGTGGTAACCGAAAAAAAGGCAACGCCGCACGCCAACATCCCCAAAACAACCGGTAGCGCCTTGTTGATTAATATCATGCCTGTTGACGCCATGCCTGTTGACGCCATGCCTGTTGACGCCATTCCAAAACCTGCCGCCAACAGCAGCGACAGCCACCCCACCCCGATATAGCGCATCAGCATCTTTGGGTAAGGACGTGTCAACAAAAACATCGGCACCACTTGCCAGGCCACCCCCATAACCAAGAACAACATCCAACCCATCGTACCCCAGACGATGTGCAATCCCACTAACCAACGCGCTGCACCATCATCAGCCAACCCGGCCAGCATCAGCATTCCTGAGCCTGCCGTCACCGCCAGGGCAAACACCGCGTATCGCATCATGCGCACGGTGGCATGACGCACCATCGAGCGAAACAGCGCAAACAACGCCGCCAGCACGAAACTGCCCAGAGCAAGGCCCATCAATCCAACAATGGGCATCCACCATGAAAATTTAGCCCGCCATAACGCCCATATCAACAACAGTGTCGCCAACGTGAACAAACCGTGTACCCACGCCACCAGCCATTTGCCACCCGGCACCACCGACCCTGCCACTACGGGCAACATCTGCAGCAAGGCGCCCAACATCACCATGCTCAGATATCCCAAGGTGAGCAAATGGGTCAACGCCAGTATCCCGACGCTCCAGCGCGACTCCCACGCACTTGCGCCAAGAGACCACAACAATATGGCCGCCAACAACAAAAAAACCGGTGCGGTCAGAAAAAAGCGCAGGGGCACTGACAAAGCAGGTGCCTGCTTCAGCGACAGCCCAGTCAGGGAAGAATTCATCGCCAGATCAACACCTCAACGTGACCGTCATCAAACAGACAGCTATCGTATTGCCAACCAGCGTCGCGCAACAACCCGTAAAACGGGTACGGCTCCCGATCCAGCAACAGACGCAAACGATGTCCCTGCGCCAGATTTTCCAATTCTCGCAGTGCCAGAACCATCGGTTCCGGCGGTTCCAGATGACGTGCATCCAGCACACTTTCCTGCGTCGATATCGACACAGGAATCATCCCAAAGCCACCATGTCATCGAGCACACACCCTGCATCATCCTGCAGCACCTGCTCAGCCATCGGATACAGCACTTGTTCTTCCTTGATGTTGTGTTGTTGCAACACAATCAGCAAGGTTTCCGCGTGCCCCATCCAGTCTTCTTCATCCTGTACCAGCAGTGCATTGGCCAGTTGCATCATCAACACACGAATCTGTTCATGTTCATGCAACATCATTTTGGTCGGCCCCATGCGGTTCCCCATTGCACGCTCGAACGCCGGAAACAATATCGACTCCTCACGCATAAAATGTTGCAGCATATCCGCCTGAAACGCATCAAAGTGCTGTTGTGCCGCTCGCCAATCCCCCGTTTGCGCCAATTGTTCTGTCGCTACGAACGCATCATCACAATGACGATGCTCTTGTCCCATGAAACTGCCAATGGTTTTCATCCTGACTCCTTCAACCCGGTTTGCCATCCACACGAACCTGCCAATACATCGGCATAAAACGCATGGCCCATACCACTAATACCAGCAGCCATACCCCGGCCGCCAGCCCATACATATCCTGTCTTGCCACACCCACCGGCAAACAATCCGCCAGAACCCTCGTCAACGCCACCGCCTGCATCATCCAGAACAACACATAATCCGTCCGTGCCAGATGCAATGACCGCCCGGAATGTCCGAGGCTGACCCGTGACACCATGCCCATCAACATGCTGAAAAAAAATCCCAGCGTCAATGCGTGCAACGGTGCCAAACCAATGTTAGGCCAGGTAAACCATCTGCCCATGTCCTGCCAGACAAATAACGCCATACCACACACCAGCCACAAAAATCCCACGTGCAACACGGCGAGCAAACTGACAGAAAAACTACGCCACCATCGCCATTGCCAGGACAAATAGGCAGCACAGGCAAACAATGGCGCGTCGCCAATCAATGGCGTAACGTGCCACAACGTCAGCAGACCATGCCCGACACTGCCAGCGAGCATCACCCACAGCAGGGCGTATGGCCGCACCACCACATAATCCTTGAGAACACGACTGGAAAAAAACGGAATCATGCGATGACTGACGGTCATAAAAACAGGCAACAAAAAAAACCATACCCCGGCAACCCGTGCCAGTTCGAGCCAGAAGGGACGTTGTGTCAACATCCACAACACCACCGATAACAACCCGCCTGCTCCACCCAATATACCAGCGCCCGCCGCCCACGCATGCCGACGGTCAACCGGCCGCGCCGCCCGCCTGGTATGAAACAAAACCTGCCACAGCAAACCCGCCGCCAGCAACCAACCGGCCAATATCAACACCAATCCCACCAACAACACCCACCCCGCTGACGCCATGCCGCCATAACACAGCAAACCGCCAAAACTTATCAGTAATGCCACCGGAAGTACGCGCACGGGCTCAATCGCCGGCTCATTCAACCACGCTGGAAATGTCGTCAACAAAAACCCAAAAATAAAAGAAGGAAAAATGCCATACTCCATCATCACTGGATGCGCCCATGACATTCCCCACCAGCCAGCGCTACTGTCAGCGTGACTGCGTAACAACAAGACCATCAACCACCACCCTGCGGCACACAACGCCTGCAGAAAACCAGCTGAAAACAGCATCCTGTGAGGAGCTGCCAATACACACCGCCAACAAAGCACAACCATTCCTCCCTAAGAACCGTCGCCAGTTTATCCAGCCAGATCCAATGACGCCTTGATCTACATCAATGCACAATGCCCGCGCAAACGGTAACCTTGCCCCATTTTCGCCATCAATCTGACCGTCACGAAACCCGATATGGAGCATGACATGCACGCCGCAACCATTACCTCTGCAACCAATCACGACATCGTTCATGACCTGTGTGATACCCGCACCAGCCATCTGCACCTGACCTGCAGTGCACTGTTACAGAATCTGGATACCAACGTACACCTCATTTTTCAGCAAGACCCGACCATTCTGCTGCATAGCCTCAATCTGCAATGGCGCCGCGCCCTGCACTGGCAACTATATCAAGATGATTTGCAACGCTGGCATGCCATCATCCAGCGACGAGAACATGTCACGTCACAAAGTATTCTGGACCGATTGAGCCGCGATCACCAGCGCCTGGATCGCCTGTTCGGACTCGCCCTGCAACAAATCAACAACGGCAATATCACAGCATCATTTCCATATATCCATGAATTTTCCATTCGCCTTCAGCGCCATATTGACGCGGAAAACAATATGATCGCGCCAGCATTTCACATTCCCAATCCAGAACCGGTAGAGATCATGTTGCGCGAACACGATGACATTCTGACGCAAATAACACACATTGAAGAGTTATACACGTACGAACTGCCAAACTGCGCTGAAATCGGCGCTTTTTTGTCCATTCTGTCCGGCGGACTCGCCAAGCACGAATACCGCGAAGAGGAAAACCTGTTCCCGCAATGGGACATTGCTCTCAATGCCGCCGCCAGCATAGAAAAATTCACATTTCTGCAACGCCTCAATGACGCATTGTGCAAAGAAAATGTCCCTTGATACGTACCACGCCTTGCATTCATCCCGTCGAGTCGCCGTCGCGACCCTGCAGAAATCAACCGATGTCCCCACAGGTTATCTTGCCAGCCCACACAAATTCAAACTCAACTTTCGCTACGTTCAATCTTCCCGCTGAGAAAGTTGTTTTGAAACTTGTCGCAAAAAAAGCATTTGGCGGCCAAAATTCCGGCAACCCGAGCACGTCATCAAATGGAAAAACAGATTCATCTTTTGCGTCATGGTCAACTCTTTATCCAAACGAAATTCCTCATAATACCTGAACGCGATCGATCCACCCATGTCTGATTGCGTTATGCAGCCAGGCTGAAAAATCCATTTCGTCAGGTGTGGCATCAAATGCAGCGTCCAGCGAAGGGCAAGATTGCAAGGCATTAATCCAAGCGGCTTCGCATGCGGGTAGCGCTACGCCCCATGCCTCAAAATCTTCACGCCATACCCAGACGCACTCTCCCGATAATTGCAAGGCAGCTTGCAATGCCTGGACATCGATTTCCGGGCCGCGATGAAGTTGTCGCAAAGCAAGAACAGGCCACGCTGATTGAACGAGGCGGGTTCCCGCGGCCAGATGAATGCGCAGACCTGCCGGATCGACGTTGACCAGACGCTGCAGATCGTCTGGCGTGGGCAATACGGGTGGATCGAACAAAACATGCCAGAATGCCCAATCCAGTCGCGCGCTGTCAGTCAGCCATGGCCAAGCACTCAATTCCTCCACTTCGGCGATGGTTTGCGCAAATGCAGTACCGATTTTGGCCAGATCGCCCTGTTCGGGTGGACGCGTTCGCCAATGGCGCGCGCACACGGCATCAAATGCGGCCTCGCCCAACATGACCAGTACGGTGGGAAATTGTATCCGTAGTGCAGCAGTGGCATGGGTTAAGCCATTTCCGCGATAGGCGGCAATACCGTCCCGCCACCTTTGACCTTGCCACAACAACCTTAAGTCTGGCGATGGTTCGACCGGAGGGTAGAGAGAGAATATGGCTGCCACCAGACTTTGCTGGCGCTGTTTTTCAGCATGCACGCCTGCGGATGACTCTGCGGATGACTCTGCGGATGAAAGCGCGTTACCGCACGGTGAAGCATCCGGATCAATCATGACTGCGCTCCCGATGTCATGCCAATTGCACCTGCCTGAGAATGGGATGAAAAATGCACAAAGGGTGCTTCTGCCGCATGACGTTCCATCAGGGTTCTGGCTTGCCAGGCTTCGTCAAGCAAGATTCCGAGACAGGGTAACTGTGCATCCCACTCAATCAAAGTCGGTATCGGGCCAAACCGTCGCACTGCGTGAACATAAGCCGACCAGACATCCGCAGAAACAACGGTGGAATGATCGTCGATCACCAAACCGTCCTGTTTGCTGTGGCCAGCCAAGTGAATCTCGCCCACCAATCCTGCCGGGGCAAGCTCGAACAACTCATCCAGCCAGGCACACACCGCGTCAAGCGGAGATGCTACCGGGGCATTGATGGCGTTGACCATCAAATTGTTGACGTCGAGCAGCAATCCACATCCCGTGCGACGCGAGAGCTCGACAAAAAACGCCGGCTCGCTGAAATCGCGGTCGGCGAAATTCAGATAAGTGCTAAGGTTTTCCAGCAAAATCGGGCAGCGTAGCCGTTCTTGCACCTGCTGGATATTGGAACAAAAAATTGCCAACGATGCTTGAGTAAACGCGACTGGAAGCAAATCGGAAGCATGTATGACTCGGGATTGCTGTTGCCAGGGCGCTCTGGCAAAACTGGCATGGTCCGAAATATGGACAGGATCAATGCGTGCTACCAGCGCAGCGAGTTGCTCCAAATGTTGCGGGTCTATTCCGCAAGCGGAACCCAAAGAGAGTCCGACCCCATGCAAACTGACGGGATAATCGGCCCGAACGGACGCCAATACCTGAGTTGCGGCATCGTGTGGATTGAAGAAATTTTCCGAATGGACTTCAATGAAGCTGACATCGGGATGCATGGCGCGGAAAACCTGATAATGCGGCTGACGCAAACCAATGCCGACCGGGTATGGATGGACAGATTCATTCATAAACATTACTTTCTGATCAGAACCGGCACAGACGAATCGGGGCAAAGCGGCTGCCTTGCCCCGGACAGCCATCAGGAATTGCGTTGGGTCATTGCTTTCTCAAAAGCCTTCACTTTGGCAGGGTCCTTAAGCAGCATGTCTGCCTGCTTCATGTTCAACCCCCCCATTTTTTCACAGGTACCTGTAGGAATCACCTTGAAATCACCCGGGTTATAGCTGGTAGTGCTAGCTCCTTTGCAAGAATGCAGGCCGGAAATCCCGGCACAATCATTTTGCCCGGCACTGGCAGCCCCAAAACATTTTTCCATGCCGGGCTTCATCACACCATGACCCTCTGCCCGGGAAAGCGGGGAAACA
Organism: Pseudomonadota bacterium; assembly: GCA_021790625.1. Lineage (GTDB taxonomy): Bacteria > Pseudomonadota > Gammaproteobacteria > Burkholderiales > Sulfuriferulaceae > Sulfuriferula. The sequence continues at coordinate 12,250 of JAJYGL010000080.1, forward strand.
GTCAGTACACCCATTGCCAGTATCGTAGAAGCAGCATGCATAAATTTACGTTTATTCATCAAATCATCCTTCACAAAATTGTCAATAAATTGGCCAGCCCTGCATTTTCAGCAATTCACGCAGAGCAACCATCAGTCGCAATCACCCCTTGTTCCTTACACAATATTTGATGTCAGCGACCAAAAGTTCCACAATCCGGGCGCATCGTCCATCAAAAACAGAACGATAACCGCAACCCAACGGCTTCTGACATTATCCGTCAATTGACATCCTCCCCTCCCTAAAGAAAGGGGATTCCTACGGCGCTACGCGATGATTTGCGAGTCGCTTCGGTGGGTTCCTGCTTCACGGAACGGCCTGACTGCACCAATTCTCCACAGGCTAACAAGC
>JAJYGL010000083.1 GCA_021790625.1 Pseudomonadota bacterium
CTCGAGTATCTGCGTCAACACGGCCTCCAGTCAAACAGATCCGATGCTTTCCGGTTTCCGACCATTGTACATTATACAATTCACGTTCAAGGACATTTAAACCCGGCAAATCGAGCTGCACAGGTTGGTCCCCCTACCCCCGCGAGGAGTATCATGCTCCAACAAAGTTTGCTTGTCCATGAGCAGCGATTGAAAATTCATGGTAGACCCCTCCATCTTTTTATCTTGTGACCCCGTCGTCTCAATAGACAGAAATACCCGATAAGCGCTACAATTTTTCAACAGTACCGAGGAGCGCCATGAAATCACTCGAACCGAAGGAAGCCTTGCTGTTTCTGAAAACCAACCCGAGCGCGGTACTCATCGACGTGCGCAGCGAAATCGAGTTTCTTTTCATCGGGCACCCCGCAAATTCCAGCCATGCGCCTTGGATTGACGGCCCGGACTGGGAAATCAACCCGGACTTCGTCGTTCAGGTAAAGAAAATAGCGAACGAATCCTGCCCGGTTCTGCTCATTTGCAGGAGCGGCGCACGCTCGCTGGAAGCGGGAAAATCGCTGACGGAAGCCGGTTTCAAGGAAGTATACAACGTGCTGCACGGCTTCGAAGGAGATCTGGATGAATTCCACCACCGGAGCAGCCTGAACGGATGGCGCCACGACGGGCTGCCATGGGAGCAGTGCTGAATTTCTGCTTTCTCCCGCACTGTTCACGACGCTCACACGCATGCATACCCTTCAATCAGCGTATGGTCTTGGGAACCACTGAATGATGCGTCCGAAAACGTATGGCAAGTTTCCTGTGTAATCGCCGCATTTTCAGCCATGGCCTTGCGTGTTGCCGGGTATTGTTTACTTTCCTGCGACACCAGGCAGCATCGGGAGAGTTGTAACGGGAGCGGCAATCCCGGGAAATTCGGTGACGCCGTCACTGGTATAGGTCACAAACTCGTACCCTCCTCCTGGGCCGAGGATAATAGTACTGTTGGTTACCCACACATTTCCCGTGCCGTCCACGGCAATGCCGGTTGGCGTGTTGTTGACGTCTGCTGCTCCAGCCGGAAAGTTGATGGCACTTGCCGCCGAATAGGCGGATGTCTTGGTGAGTTCGGTAATGCTGCCCGCATAATTGTTATTGACGATCCAGATGTTACCGGCACCATCCACGGCAATGCCGGTTGGCCCGCTAAAACTGGTTGTTCCGCCCGATATATTGATGGCAGCGGTTGCAATGGTGGTCGCTGTGGCGCCCGCCGCCGATATGGCTGTCGCAGGCAATTCCGTCACACTGTTGTTACCAATATTGGCGATCCAGACATTGCCCTCTTGGTCGACGGCAATGCCGGTTGGTGAGTTGAAACCGGTATTGCCTCCGACAATCGTTACCGAAGCCGCCTGAATGGATGCGCCGGTGGCGCCTGAAGCAGTGATGGCACTGACTGGCAACTCAGTCACGCTGTCGCCATAGTAATTGGCAATCCAAATATTGCCGGCATGGTCGGCGGCCATTTTGACCGGGCCATGGATGCTGCCGGTCGGGTCAGGCAGGTTGTTGGGCGTACCAAAGAAATTCGCGCTGGCAGCAATAGACGGACCGGTCGCGCTGGGGTTGGAAATCACACTGTAGGGAAATTCGACAATCCCCCCCATAAGACCGAGTCCGTCAAAGATGCTTACCCAGACATTGCCGCTACCATCAATAGTAATGCCGTTTGCCTTGCCGAAACCGGTCAGCGGAATGACCAGCGCACCGGACAATGCATAATTCGACGCAGAGGTCAATTCGATCAAGTTGGTTTCCAACGCCGTTGTCAGAAGTTGGCTTTCGTTGGTCACGATCCAGATATTGTTGGATTTATCAATGGCGATGTCCCGCACATTGAAGAAATAGTAGTAGGGGTTGTTATCGATGATGTTGATGGCGCTCGCCGCATTGTAACCTGAGCGTTGTGTCAGTTCGGTCACGCCGGGAGACGCGAACAGCCCCATATTGGTGATCCAGACGTTCTGGTTTCCGTCGATTGCCACAAATCCAGGATTGGCGAACCCGGTCGTGCCGCCAGTAATGAAATGCGCGTTAAACACATTGCCAGTGGTAGATGTGCCCGTTGTGGCCGTTGTGCCAGTACCTGACGGGACAGGAGCAGTGGAACCTGACGAGAGGGGAGCAGGAACGGTAGAGCCTGATGAACCGCTGCTCCCGCCAAGACAGCCAAACAGGGGTAACGTGGATAATGTCACGACAAACAGCATGAACAAGAAATTTCCGGATTTGATTGCATGCTCTGTCATGACCTGACTCCTCTGTTGGCACGCTGCGTTGACGCGTGAATGGCACCAGTGTAGCGGCGCCAAGGTCAACCACAACCCCTCTTTTGGGGGGCAGGAGAAGTTCTTTCTTTATCAAAAAATCGGCTTGCGTGAGTTGGGGCTTTGACATTTCAGAACAAAAAAGCAGTGTATCCAGGCAGCAGGCAGTTTATTGTCGGCTATCTCCCATTCCAGGAGCCTGGAGCCAGAAACCTGTCACATGGCAACCCGGGTCAATTGACCTGACTTTGCA
>JAJYGL010000008.1 GCA_021790625.1 Pseudomonadota bacterium
TCAGCAAGCCTCTCATTCCTGCCGCGGCGGATTTGACCCCAAACCAGCGGATATTCCTGCATGGGGTAGCGCGGCGAACCTGGCGCTATTTTTCCGACCTCACCGCTGCAGCCGACAATTGGTTGCCACCGGACAATTTACAGGAATTTCCGGCTACCGCCCTGGCTTCGCGTACCTCACCCACCAATATCGGCATGTCGCTGCTGGCTGAATTGGCTGCCCACGATTTTGCATATACGTCTACCGGAGATTTTTTACACCGGGTCGATAACATATTGACTGCGATGGAAAAGTTGGAGCGCTACCATGGCCATTTTTACAACTGGTACGATACACGCTCGCTGCAAGCCCTGCATCCGCAATATATCTCTTCTGTGGACAGCGGTAATCTTGCCGGTTGCTTGCTGACGCTGCAAGCAGGACTGGTCGAACTGAGCAATCAGCCTGTGCTGTCCGAGCAAATGTTTCAAGGCTTACAAGACACTTTGCTGGTACTTGTTGCGCATCTGCCTGCATCGCCTGTGCCGGAACTGACGCAAAGCATCCGGTTCCTGCAAGACAAACTGGTTCCCAAAGCGCCAGACGGACAGGCATTGAGCCTTGCTGACGCCTACCGGCAGATGGATGAATTACAGCTTGCTGAGGAAAATCTGTCAGCATGGCTACCAACAGATACACTGATGACTGACGAGCTGATGTATTGGGTGCAGCAGTTCAAACAGCAGATTCACGCCCGCCAAGAAGATTTGCGCTGGCTGGTATCCGACCCGGAGCAATTTACTACCAACCCGACCCTGCAAGAACTTGTTTGCATCAATGCCCGACAACGCCTTGATACCATCAACCAGTTGATACAAAGATGCCAGACACTGGCAGAAATGGATTTTGAGTTTCTTTATGACAGATCCAGCGGATTATTGAGTATCGGCTACGACGCTGGCGAACGCCGCCGCGACCCATCCTGCTATGATCTTTTGGCCTCGGAAGCACGTCTGGCCAGTTTTTTGTTAATCGCGCAAGGGCAATTGCCGCAGAAGCATTGGTTCACGCTTGGCCGCTTGCTGACCAGTCATGGTGGTTCGGTGAGTCTGATTTCATGGAGCGGCTCGATGTTCGAGTACCTCATGCCGCAGCTGATCATGCCAAGTTATGAAAACACACTGCTGGATCAGACCTGCAAGGCAGTTGTGTCGCGCCAGATTGAGTATGGCCGGCAGCGCGCCGTACCATGGGGCATTTCCGAATCCTGTTATAACGCCACCGATGGCAATCATGTCTATCAATACCGCGCTTTTGGCGTGCCCGGCTTGGGGTTCAAACGTGGTCTGGGCGAAGATCTGGTGATCGCACCATATGCCAGCGCGCTGGCATTGATGGTGATGCCGCAGGAAGCCTGCCGCAATCTACAGGCCTTGGCTGACAAGGGTTTCCTCGGAGCCTATGGCTTTTATGAAGCCATCGACTATACGCCCTCGCGCGTACCACGTGGCAAAAGCCACATGATCGTTCAAAGCTTCATGGCGCATCATCAAGGCATGAGCTTGCTGTCGTTCGCGCAGGTATTGCTTGATCGGCCCATGCAGCGCCGCTTCATGTCGGCGCCGTCAATCCAGGCCGCAGAATTGTTGTTGCAGGAACGGGTGCCGAAAATGGGTGCTACCCTATACCCACACGCCGCCGAAGTCGACGCCACCGCACATCCCGCAGCAGCAGAACCCGGCGCAATCATTCGTATATTTACCGAGCCGAATACGCTGCTCCCGGAAGTGCACCTGTTGTCCAACGGACACTACCATGTCATGACAACGCATGCCGGCGGCGGCTACAGCCATTGGCGTGAGCTTGCGGTGACGCGCTGGCGCGAAGACGCCACAACAGATGCTTGGGGGACCTTCATTTATCTGCGTGACCGCGACACCGGGCGTTACTGGTCCAGCGCCTACCAACCCACGCTGCAACGCGCCGACCACTACGAGGCGATTTTTGTGCAGGGACGTGCTGAATACCGTCGGCGCGATCAGTCCATCGAGACGCATACCGAGATCGGCGTTTCCCCAGAGGACGATGTTGAAATCCGTCGGGTCAAACTTACCAACCATTCACCCCGAGTGCGCCATATTGAAATCACAAGTTATGCAGAAGTAATTCTGGCGCCGTTGAATGCCGACTTGGCCCACCGCGCGTTCAGCAATCTGTTTGTGCAAACCGAAATCTTGCCGGATCGGCAAGCGATTCTGTGTACGCGCCGCCGCCGCACACCGGATGAAAAAACCCCATGGATGTTTCATCTGCTGGCAGCACCCGGTGCGGCTGCCGATGTGCCCACTTACGAAACAGACCGTGCCCGATTCATCGGACGGGGTCGAACAGCAAACAATCCACGGATGCTGGAAAGTACTGCCGACAGTTTGTCGAATACCGACGGTTCGGTGTTGGACCCCATTGTGGCGATTCGACGCACCATGACCTTGCTGCCTGACGAATCGGCCACGGTACAGATTATTTCAGGTATGGCAGATACGCGTGAGGCCGCCATCATTTTACTGGAAAAATACTGCGACA
>JAJYGL010000020.1 GCA_021790625.1 Pseudomonadota bacterium
TCAGCAAGCCTCTCATTCCTGCCGCGGCGGATTTGACCCCAAACCAGCGGATATTCCTGCATGGGGTAGCGCGGCGAACCTGGCGCTATTTTTCCGACCTCACCGCTGCAGCCGACAATTGGTTGCCGCCGGACAATTTACAGGAATTTCCGGCTACCGCCCTGGCTTCGCGTACCTCACCCACCAATATCGGCATGTCGCTGCTGGCTGAACTGGCTGCCCACGATTTCGCCTACTCGTCTACCGGAGATTTTTTACGCCGGGTCGGTAATATATTGGCTGCGATGGAAAAGCTGGAGCGCTACCATGGCCATTTTTACAACTGGTACGATACACGCTCGCTGCAAGCCTTGCATCCGCAATATATCTCTTCAGTGGACAGCGGCAATCTCGCCGGTTGCTTGCTGACGCTGCAAGCGGGGCTGGCCGAGCTGAAAAACCAGCCTGTGCTGTTCGCGCAAACATTTCAAGGCCTACAAGATACTTTGCTGGTACTTGTTGCGCATCTGCCTGCTTCGCCTGTGCCGGAACTTGTTCAGAGCATCCGGTTCCTGCAGGACAAACTGGTTCCCAAATTACCAGACGAACAAGCATTGAGCCTTGCTGACGCCTACCGGCAGATGGATGAATTACGGCTCGCTGAGGAAAATCTGTCGGCATGGCTGCCAACAGATACGCTGATGACTGACGAACTGATGTATTGGGTGCAACAGTTCAAACAGCAGATTCACGCCTGCCAGGAAGATTTGCGCTGGCTGGTATCCGACCCGGAACAATTCATTACCAACCCGACCCTGCAAGAGCTTGTTTGCATCAATGCCCGACAACGCCTTGATACCATCAACCAGTTGATACAAAGATGCCAGACGCTGGCAGAAATGGATTTTGAGTTTCTGTATGACCGATCCAGCGGGTTGCTGAGCATCGGCTACGACGTTGGCGAACGCCGCCGCGACCCATCCTGCTATGATCTTTTGGCCTCGGAAGCACGCTTGGCCAGTTTTCTGCTGATTGCGCAAGGACAATTGCCGCAGAAGCATTGGTTCACGCTTGGCCGCTTGCTGACCAGCCATGGTGGTGCGGTGAGTCTGATTTCATGGAGCGGCTCGATGTTCGAGTATCTCATGCCGCAGCTGATCATGCCAAGTTATGAAAACACACTACTGGATCAGACCTGCAAGGCAGTTGTGTCGCGTCAGATCGAGTATGGCCGGCAGCGCGCCGTACCATGGGGCATTTCCGAATCCTGTTATAACGCCACCGATGGCAATCATGTCTATCAATACCGCGCCTTCGGCGTACCCGGCTTGGGGTTCAAACGTGGTCTGGGCGATGACCTGGTAATCGCGCCATATGCCAGCGCGCTGGCATTGATGGTGATGCCGCAGGAAGCCTGCCGCAACCTGCAGGCCTTGGCTGACAAGGGTTTCCTCGGAGCTTATGGTTTTTATGAAGCCATCGACTATACGCCCTCGCGCGTACCACGTGGCAAAAGCCACATGATCGTGCAAAGCTTCATGGCGCATCATCAAGGCATGAGCTTGCTGTCGTTCGCGCAGGTATTGCTTGATCGGCCCATGCAGCGCCGCTTCATGTCGGCGCCGTCAATCCAGGCCGCAGAATTGTTGTTGCAGGAACGGGTGCCGAAAATGGGTGCTACCCTATACCCACACGCCGCCGAAGTCGACGCCACCGCACATCCCGCAGCAGCAGAACCCGGCGCAATCATCCGTATATTTACCGAGCCGAATACACTGCTCCCGGAAGTGCACCTGTTGTCCAACGGACACTACCATGTCATGACAACGCATGCCGGCGGCGGCTACAGCCATTGGCGTGAGCTTGCGGTGACGCGCTGGCGCGAAGACGCCACAACCGATGCTTGGGGGACCTTCATTTATCTGCGTGATCACGACACCGGACACTACTGGTCCAGCGCCTACCAACCCACGCTGCAACGCGCCGATCACTATGAAGCGATTTTTGTGCAAGGACGTGCCGAATACCGTCGCCGCGATCAGTCCATCGAAACGCATACCGAAATCAGTGTATCTCCAGAGGATGATGTTGAGATCCGTCGGGTCAAACTCACCAACCATTCACCCCGTGTGCGCCATATTGAAGTCACAAGTTATGCAGAAGTGGTGCTGGCGCCATTGAATGCCGACCTGGCCCACCGCGCGTTCAGCAATCTGTTTGTGCAAACCGAAATCTTGCCGGATCGGCAAGCGATTCTGTGTACGCGCCGTCGCCGCACCCCGGATGAAAAAACCCCGTGGATGTTTCATCTGCTGGCAGCACCCGGTGCGGTTGCCGATGTGCCCACTTACGAAACAGACCGCGCCCGATTCATCGGACGGGGTCGAACAGCAAACAATCCACTGATGCTGGAAAGTACTGCCGACAGTTTGTCGAATACCGACGGTTCGGTGCTCGACCCCATTGTGGCGATTCGACGCACCATGACCTTGCTGCCTGACGAATCGGCCACGGTACAGATTATTTCAGGTATGGCAGATACGCGTGAGGCCGCCATCATTTTACTGGAAAAATACTGCGACA
>JAJYGL010000078.1 GCA_021790625.1 Pseudomonadota bacterium
GATCAAGCGCAACAACAAAGTGTTGTGTCTCCGCCTAAAACTTTGCGAGATGCGAAAGAAATGCTTTCGGCATTATCTTTGCGTGTGCCAAATGATGATATTTTGTTGCAGATCAGCAAGATGGATGGTGAGCGTTTCAAGGCTGCTTTGGCGAGCGCAATTAATAATGATGTTTCGAGCGGTCTTAGCTTGAGGTATTTGAATAATGTAAGTTATGCGCTCAGCCAAACCGTGTCAATGCGGTTGGCCCATCTTGGTTTTTCTGATATTCCATCTAGTGTTTTGGTTCAGATCGGAATTAAGGAAGGTGACGCTTTTCGGCAGCATTTGTCGCATGCAGTCAGCAATAATAAGCCGTATGCAGATATGTCGTATTTGCGCAGCGTTTTAACGGCGTATGGTTGGGTCGATTCGAGAGGCGGCTCGGCTGAGCAATTTAGTTCGGCGGTTAAAGAAGCGATAACGGTTGTATTGCCTGTTGATGTTCGGCCGATTACGTCGCTTACCGAAGTTGAAAAAATTCGGCACATCGAGCAGGGTTTGCAACACAATGAGAAAAGCGATGATGTACCGCCGTACCTGGATAATATGCCAGACAATGATTTGTCGTGTCAGCCTGTTGTCCGTACCAAAAGAAATTTGGGCATTGGTGTCGGTTCCGCTACGAAATCTGACGGTGCTGTTTCAAATGTTGCTGCGTTTCCAATGCAACATCGGGTTAAAGAGAGTGATGCGGTAGATGTTGATGGTTATGCTTCTCGTCATATTTATGGCGGAAAAAATGCAATTTGTTTCAATGCCGACGAGAAAAAAAATGGTGAGAAAACTGTGCGCATAGAGGCTGCCATGGCTGTGCGCGAGCGTCAATATGACTGGAAAGACAAGATTTCCATTCAATTGTCGCACCAGGAAATGATAGGCGTGTTTTCGGTGTTTATGGGTTGGGTGCCTTCTTTTGAAGGGAAGGGGCATGGCGTGCAAAGCGAAAAATCATTTTCTGTCAAAATGCAGGATCATGATATCTATAAATTTTATTTGTCTGTAAATTGCAAAGATAAAGCTTCGCGTTCGGCACCCATTTCAGCTTTTGATGGCGCGCGCCTTGCTACGTTCTTGCTGTCGCAAATGTTGAAGAATGAGGTAGATATTGATCAGGCATTGTACGTGCAAATGCTTAAACACTTTGCTACACTTCTGGCCAAGAAATAAGCTATTACTTTTAATTAATTGGAGTGGAAAATGAAAAAACTGTTTGGTTCTGTTTTGATTATGTCGATGTTGTTGAGCGCTTGTAGCACGGCGCCAATTACAGAGCCAAAGGCGTCTTCTGTTCAAGGTTTGTTAAAACCCAATAGCGTTGCGTGCGTGCAGTTACCAACCAAATTAAAGCGCACTTCGGTTGGTTTTGATGTGAACTCGCATTCACTGATAGGTTTGGCTTTTGTTGTTGCGTCTGCAGCAACTATGGAAGCTCAGTCGGCTACATGGAGTAAAGCCTATGCGGATTATTTGCAAAGTCATCCTGATGCCTTGCCGTTGGAAAATGTGTTCAATAACGAGTTGCAAAAAGATTTGTTGGCGCATGGTGTTGCCATGCAACCGGTGTCGATGGTAAAGCGGGTGACGGATGATAAAAAAACAGATTATTCCGTTACGACGTCTGCATCATCGGTGAAAAATACGATTATTATCGACAATCTGGTTTCTATATATCGCGCACCATCCAGTCTGGATGGATATAACCCAGAATCCGGTGTGCTGGTTGCTGAAGTGCCGAATAATTCTGGCTTTGTAACGCCAACAAAACAAGATTTTGTGAACGTGAGAGAATCCGGCACGACCGGGCAATATTATTTTGCCAGTTTTGGAGCGATCAAGGCAGATCCGGAACGCGCATATCTTGGTTTGCAACGAAGCGTTACCGCGTTGGCGGATAGGGTTGCGAATCTGTTGCTTGCGTTAAATTCTAATTGACATCCTCATCGCCGCCCTAAAGGATAGGGATTCTTGCTGCGCTCAGTGACGGCATTGAGCAGTATCGCGAGCCGCCTGGTAAGTTAAGCAAGGGTCTGAATGACCAGTCAACCACACCTTCGATTTTTTATCAGCGGCCCAGCTCATTGAAAAACGAGCTTATTTCGTTTCGCGGAAAAAATCGAAGGTTTGCTTGGCAGCTTCTGCGTACCGCAATTCACCGGCCAACCGCTCAAACGATTGGCCACGGTCTAAGATGTGTGTACCGCCGGGCAACGGGCCTTCGAGAAGGCCATCAATTGTGCAGGGAACTTGCCCTGTCTGCAATTGATATTCTTTTATATTCAACATGCTAATTCCTTTCCGTGGCTGTAAAATTGACTCAGGTTAGACTGAATTTTTCGCGTCGCACTAAATTAGAACGAACTGCGCCGCATTTTTGTTCTGCCGGATAGCTGCGGAACAAATCGCAGGGGTCTGGTCGTGAATATGTCGCAGCGCAAGGCCGTCCCGCATGACAGCGGCCATGTAAAGCTCAGGTGTGCCTTTCTTAATATACTGTAAAACGTAGCTATTCTT
>JAJYGL010000113.1 GCA_021790625.1 Pseudomonadota bacterium
GTGGCAACCAGACGAGATTGCGTAATTGACCCGGCACCAGAAAATCCAACCGCACCGGACTCTTTTCGTCCGAGAGCGACTCCGCAGACGATGCCAACTCGGTCTGCCCCATATTCGCTGTCTGCATACGCAAGGCATAACGACCTTGAGTTACCAACACCACTTCCTGCTCGTCGTCCGGCCAGAGCAATTCCCGCACCAATTGCGGCAACATGAGATCACCGTCCTGCGCCAAATCAATCAGCACCGGTCGCGAACTGTCCATTTCATTCATCAATACGCGGCCCAGACCCCACACTGCGGCCTGATCCGGTTCGATGATCCGTTCAAAATGTGCTTCATCTGCCAACAGCGCCCCGCCTCTGGTCACTATCCATAAACGAGGGGGAATCGTCTTGTCCTGCGCATCTGACAAGTCCTGCATGACCTGAGCCAGATGGAACAATCCCATCACAGCGGTAAACCGCGATACATCGAAATTGAAATCGTCACTTCGAACTGTATGTGCCAAATACAACACGTGCTCACACGCCGTCAACTTTTGCCGGAGTTGCTGCAGAACAGCAGATTCATCGTCCGTCAGCACCAGTATTTCCGTATCCTGACCTTGCAACCGGGTTGCCAATGAAACAGCCGCTTCACGATCGCCTGTCACAATCAACCAACCTGACTGCACCGGCAATTCGGGTTCGGCCACGTGCGCGGCCGGACGTGCCAACATGAGCCAGGCACCTGTCGGCGAATCCGGTGCCGCCGGTTCCCTGAATAGTTCGGTACGCTCAAAACCCTGCGCTTCCAACAACATTTGCCAGGCCGATGGAGCCATCAAACCCGTCACCTGAACGGGCATTTCCTGCGTCAAAACCATCGACCTGACCCCGGCAACCAGCCCGGCAGCCAAATCAGGATAACGTTCAGCCAGCAGCAACAACCCGCCATCGGCCAGATGCTGACGCAACATGGCCAGCACTACCGGCGCATTTCTGGCATGCAGACTATGCCGCAACACGATGATATCAAATGCCTGTGGCAAACGGCCCCACCGCGCGGAAAGCGCACCATCATCAGCCATTTCGGCCAATACCAACCCGAATTTATCGTGAGACTCAATGACATAACCCGTATCATCACCGGCCACCAACACATAATCCAGTTCGCTTGCCTCCATCACATCGACCAGACACTGCGATAACGCACTGGCACCAGTGACCACTTCCAGCACACGCAAACGACGGCCAGGCAAACGGTGTGCCGCTGCATGACGCAAAACGGTTTCAATGGCATAACGTATACCGGCCAGCGCAGGGCTTTCATCAGCCTGCATTTCCGCCACATGCCCCTGCTGCACGGCAGCAGCGAGCGCCACAGCATCCTCTGCCCCGGCCAAAAGCGCCGGCAAGTGCATCCCCACTCGGCCCAATGGCAACAATTCAGACAAGCTGGCGGGAAAATCGCGCAATAACGTACGCCAGATATCCTCCGACATGGGCAAATCGCTGGGCAACAACTGCCAGCCATCACCATCTTCCTGCTGCAACAATCCTTCCTGTTGCAGCACAGCTGACAACCAATGAAACATGGGTTGCACGGCAACAGGTAGTGAATCTGGCTGCAGGCACACTCTTTGCAGCCAGTCTGACCCCAAACTATCCAGTGCGCGATACACAAACGTCAACGCCAGCGCGTCGAACAAGGGGAACCCTTCCCGAAACCATGCCGCGCGTTGCAGCTCGATTTCCAGCAATCGAATCCGTAATACGTCGCACAAATCCGGTAAATCCGGCACGCTGCTTGTCATCGCATCCAGGCGATGTGGTTTTAACAATGGCACAATCTGCCAGCAATCCGGCGCAGACTTGCCCGCCAGCAACGGTGCCGCACGAAAACGACACCCGGACATTTCAGCGACCACGGCACCCTGTGCATCAGTCAATACGAAATCAGCCAGAACGGAACGAAACGAATGCCGCAACAAATGCGCACGGAACCCTGTTGGTCTGGTCATGCGTCGCAACGACAACCGTCCGACCCGAATGGGCAAAAAAGCAACGCCACGGTCTTCATTAATCTCTGCGGCAAAAAAATCGACCAGCGACTGAAAACACAAATCCAGTATTGCGGGATGCAACCCATACGCTGACTGGGCATCGTCTCTCCCGTCCACCGACGTCAAGAAAGAAGCAATCTGCGCTTCCAGCACATCTTCGGCCAACTGCAAGCGTTCAATGCCACGAAAAATCGGCCCATATTGCAAACCCAGCTTTTCTGTCAGACGATAATGCTCCGTTGCCTCGACAAGGACCGAACGAGCGGGCAAAGCCGGCAATCTGCCCTGCGCTACGCTGCTGGCCTGCACGACTCTGCCCGTCGCGTGCAACTGCCAGTCATCGTCGCTCAAACGCTGCCGGCTGCGAATCGTAAAACTGCCATCACGCGTCTGTAGTTCCATTCGCACACTACGTCCATGTTCACCGTCGAACACCATGGGCGAAACGATATCCAGATCTTCCAACGCCAGTTGCGCCGCCATCTGCCATTCACGCGCTGCTGCCAATGCCATTTCGCAGTAAGCGGCTCCCGGCAACACGATTGCGCCGCCGACCCGATGGTCCGACAACCACGGCAATGTCACGGGGTCCAGTACATTCTCCCACGCAACATCCGTGTCCTTTAGTCGCCAACCGAGCAAAGGATGAACCCGCCGCCGTTCAATCAAATGATAGCCCTCAACGGTCTGGGGCAAACCATACATTTCACGCTGCCAAGGGTAATTCGGCAAAATGACCCGGTTGCCCGGTACCGGAAACCACACTTCCCTGCGCGTTGTTTCCATGCTCAAATGTAAACGCAGCATGCTGTCACGCAGTTTCGCCACCCCATCGTTCTGCCGGTGCAAGGTCGGTAATACCCGCACCGTCTGCTCACCTTGCGCTGCCAGACATTCGTTCAGATAACGCTGCAAGATGGCATGCGGACCAATCTCGACAAAAGTACGACACCCGACTTCAGCCAACGACTGGATTGCTGCCGCGAAGCGGACCGGTTCACGCACGTTACGCCACCAATAATAGGCGCCCAATTCAGCGCCGGCCAAAACGCCGCCTGTCACCGAAGAAACAAACATTACCCGATTGGTCTGCGTCGGGCGCAAGCTTGCCAGACTATCCAGCAATCCTTGCCGGATACGCTCCATGTGCGCACTATGAAACGCATAATCGAGGTCAAGCAGGCGAAAAAACACCTGGCGCGCATCAAAATATTGCTGCAAGCGTTGCAGTTCGGGCAGCGATCCCGCCAGCGTCAGATTGCTCGGACTGTTATAACCCACCACAGCCACATCCACCAACTGTAACGAATGAATCGCATCGAGCGCCGCCTGTTCGGTACAAGCCGCTGCCGCCATGCGACCGCAACCACGGGTCAACGCCTGACTGGCGCTACGGGCACAAATCACATCGATTGCCTGCGGCAGGGTCAATGCACCGGCAACCCACGCTGCAACCACTTCCCCCACACTGTGTCCGGCCACTGCATCTGGCTCGACCCCTTGTTCCTGCAACCATTGCGTCAACGCAACCTGGATGGCAAAAAGCAATGGCTGCGCCACAGCGGTATCGTCCAGACGAGAATGCGCAACAGTTGCCTGCAACGCCTGCAAAATGGAAAAACCGGCACGTTCGGCCATCAATAGATCGAGATGTTGCATCAAAGCGGCAAAACGCGGCGACTCAGCCATCAAACGCAATCCCATGCCCTGCCATTGCGCACCATTACCCGCATAAACAAATGCCAGTTTGCCTGCAACCGGCAGGCGATTTTCCCGCACAACCCACGTTGGCACATCGCCTTGCGCCACACCCCGCAAACCAGCACGCACACTGTCCAGCGAATCAACCGCTATCGCCAGACCGCAGGCCAGTCTGTCCCGTTGCAACGCAGCGGCAAAAGCAATATCGTAATACCCGGCAATATCGGTTTCTTCCAACCGCTGTAAATACCGCCCGGCCAGCGCCATCAACGCCGCATCGCTGCGCGCCGACAATAACAGTGGGGGACACGCGCTGCCCTCGTGGACTGTTCTCTGCGCGATAGGTACTGCTTGCAACAACACATGCGCATTCGCACCGCCAAACCCGAAAGAATTCACCCCCGCCACGGGCAAACGCCCCGATGGCACACAAAGCGGTTTCATTTTCGTGACGACATCAAGATTCAATCCGGCGAAATCAATATGTGAATTGGGGTGCTCCAGATGCAATGAGGGCGGAACCTGACGATGCTGCAATACCAGCACGGCCTTAACCAGTCCCGCCATGCCGGATGCAGGCTCCAGATGCCCCATATTGGTTTTTACCGACCCGATTGACAACGGTGTGCCTCGTGATTGACCATACACCGCACCAATCGCCGCCGCTTCAACAGGGTCACCCACCGCCGTACCCGTCCCATGCGCTTCGACAAAATCCACTTCATCCGCCACCAGGCCGGAGCACGCCAGTACCGACCGCATCAACTCGATTTGCCCATCCCGGCTCGGAATCGTCAGCCCACTTTTCCGCGCACCATCTGCGTTGACGCCGGTCGCCCGAATCACCGCTTCAATTGCATCGCCATCTGCCATTGCCTGCCGCAAGGGTTTGAGCAATAACACCGCACCCCCCTCCGCCCGGACATAACCATCCCCAGCTTCATCAAAAGCACGGCAACGTCCGCCCGCCGACAGCATGCCGGCTTTGGAAAAACCGATGAACGGATAAGGATGTTGCAACAAGTTGACCCCACCAACCAGCGCCATCGAAGCATCACCGGCACGCAGGCTCTGACAGGCGTGATGCAAGGCTACCAACGATGACGAACATGCGGTATCAACAGCCAGTGAAGGGCCATGCAGGTCGAATACATACGACAGCCGATTGGCGGCAAGGCTCAGCGTATTGCCGGTCATGGTATACGCGCCAAGACTGGACAAATCATCCAGCCCGCGAATACCGTAGTCCAGCCCGGAAATACCGACATACACCGCACAATCACTACCTGCCAACCGGGACGGCAACAAGCCGCCATTTTCCATCGCTTCCCAGGCCAGTTCCAGTAACAGCCTTTGCTGGGGATCGAGCCATGCTGCTTCACGCGGTGAAATACCAAAAAACTCCGCATCAAACGCCTGTATGCGTTCCAGAACGCCCGCAGAAAAGGTAATGCTACGCCCTGGTTCAACGCGTTTCGGATGCTGCAACCAGTCTGTTGCCCAACGACTGGCATCCACCTCTGTGACCACATCCTGCCCTTCTCGCAGAATCTGCCAGAAGCGCTCGCTGTCTGCAATACCGCCCGGAAAACGGAATGCCATTCCTACGATGGCAATGGGTTCCAGCAACTCACGCTTGCGTGCCATACCGGTGGCAGGAACCACGGCGTTTACTCCCTGCAAATCAAAATCCGACATCAGACACCATCGTCATTGTTTTCCAAAATTCCGCCGTATCACCACACGCCTTACTGCCAACCAGCGCGAAAACCATATTCACAGCACATTCTGCGCATTATAACGTATCTCGCCAACACTACCATTGAACAAACGCTGCGCCATCGCTTCCACTGCCACGCCCATGCCCGGTTCGGCAAAGAAAACACCACGCAACTGGCTGGTCGCAACCAGCGCACGAATAAAATCCCGCACCAGAGATGCGTCCGGTTTTGTTGGGTGACGCCAAAATGTGTCCAGTCCGTCTTGATGTACCAACCCGGAAACATCATATACCGCCTCGCCAAGAAGGCAAACCGGGCACCCCGCCAGCAGCGCCGAAAAACCGGAAGTGCTGTTCACCGTCACCATGCCGGCCGCGCGCGCCAACAACTGATCAAGACTGCCACCGTCCAGAAAAATGACGCGCTCCGCGACCCCGAAATGTCCAGCCAGACGCATCACCCGGCGGTGCCAGTTTTTTAGTCCCGGATCCCACGGATGCGCTTTGACAATCAGACGGGCATCCGGGGCGGCATATCTGGCAAATGATTGCAACACTTCGCCAATCGCCTCATCCAGTTCGACGAACCGTGAATAAGCAACAATCTGAAAATCATGTTCCAGTTGCAGCGGAAGCACGAAACAAGGCGCGTCACCTGCTGCAATCAATTGCTCTGCACGATTTACAGAGTGATACCGCCCGAGGCGCACCCGCAATAAGCGCCAGCCAATAGCTGGGAAATATATCAGGGGATGGGGCCGTTTATCGCTGCGTTGATAAAATGGAAACAACCACCACAATAACACATTGGCATAACTGAACAACAGATCACCCACCGCCATGGCCGTGGCGCTGTCGGCGTATTCCGGCCGCAAATCCACCTCCGGCAACCCTGCTGCCAAAGCGTGTGCAGCCCAACCCCGAATCTCGTCCGGATGACGCGGAAACAACGAATTGCCACTCATGCCATCGCGCTCCAATGTTATCCAGTCCGGGCGCAAATAGCCAAAATCGGTCACCGAAATTCGAATACCCATCGCCTTGGATACTTCCACCGCCTGCCGATGGTATTGACGTTGCTCGCCCAGCAAGACCAGGTCCGTTACCTGCTCGCGCTGGCAGAAAGCCCGAAAAAAATCAGGCCATCTGTCCAATGTGCCGCGATAATTGACTGTATTGTTTCCATGCCAGAACAGCCAATCACCCATGCAGAAATTGATGCGCGTCACCTTGGCGTCCTGCGCCAGCAATCTGTCTCCCACGCGGGAAAAAAAAGCTGACGGCATGCCCTGTAAAAATACGAAATGCAACATGATGCTCTATTATCTCGGCCGGATGGTTTCGTTATACCAGCGTACAGAACGATGCAATGCTTCGGCGTATCCAACCGCATCGCATAATCCGCCATCACGGCGCAACTTGCGTACACTGTGCCCACAGGTGCGGCCAAACAAACGCACCAGCAAAGGATGCAGCAATGGCTCTCTGTCCGGCATCACGCGCTGCCAGACGTTGGCAATGACGCGCGCTGCAAAATCGGCCACGCCATAAGGCAAGTCAATCACCCAACCTTTTCCCTGAATGGCGCGGCGAAAATCGTATATAAACTCTTTCCAGCTGACATCATACCAATCGCGCACGTTGTAGCACTGCCCACGCGCAGCCTCACTGTTCATCGCCCATAACATGGTATCCAGCAAATTGTCGATATAGACAAACCCGGCATGACAGTGCCCGCCATCGATAAGCAACATCAACCCCGAGCGCAATTCATCGCCAATACGGGAAATGAACTGACTGCCTGGCCCAATGATATTGGCCGGCCGCAACACCGTCCAGACGATTCCCGTTCGGGTACAAAACTCGTACAACCATTGTTCGCCCTGCCACTTGCTGCGCCCATAACCAAAATCACCACCAGTCGGCAAACAGGTTTCATCGCAAGGCGTCTCGGGAAATCCGTACACATCAACAGTTGACAGGTGTACTATGCGCACCGCGCAACCATTATTTGCCAACGCCTGCAACAAATTCTGCACGCCGAGCACATTTGTCCGAAAATACGCATCATCGCGATCCCAGGTATGGACATTCGCAGCACAGTGAAACACCTGCTCCACCCCGACTACCGCAGCGGGTATTGTTGCCGCATCGGTAATGTCACCCGTCACCACATCACACATCATGCGCAGATCTTCAGCCAGCCGCCGCGCATCCCGCACCAGCAAACGTGGGCGAATGCCTGTTCTTAGCAGGTACCGAGCCAGATGCTGGCCGACAAACCCTGTGGCCCCGGTGACCAACACCGGTACAGCATTTTTTTCCTGACGGGCCGTTTTCAATTAAAATAGCACCTCAAACAGCCAAAACCACAATGCCCACTCCTTGAAAACCATTATTTTTCACCGTATTCAGGACATCGACCCGACACAATGGAACCAATTGCTGTCCGGGCATTCCTGCACATTTTCCCACGAATTCTGGCTAACCGTAGAACAATCTGCACTGAACGACTTCCATTATCGCCATATTCTGTTTCTCGATGATGACAGTGAACCATTGGCGCTCGCCACGGTGTACAGCATCACTACCGACATCGCCATTTTTGCCCCCGCAGCGCTACGTCGCCTGCTCAATACCATTCGACAGTGGTACCCCAGATTTCTCAAATTCAGCATGCTGGAATGTGGCACACCAGTGACGCTCAACAGCCCGCCCATCGTACTGCGCAAAGATGCCGATATCCCTGTCGTACTTGGCGAGCTACACCGTATCATGCATCAACTGGCCAAAACAGAAGGCCATTTTTTAATGGTGTTGCGCGATTTCGAAGCCAATGCCGAACATTGGCGCCCCTTCCTGAAGCCTTTGGGCTATCACTGGGTACCCAGCTTACCCAATACCTGGCTCAATATCCGCTGGCGCAGCACACAGGACTGGCGCCATGCCATGAAAAGCTATTACCGTAGCAAACTCAACAAACATTTGCGTAAGAATGAAGCGGAAGGTATACGGCATGAACGCATCATCGATTTTGCGCCGCTGGCTGTTCAATTATGCCAACAATGGCTGGTCGTACACGAACAGGCTGACGAATTTCAGCGTGAAGTGCTTACCCCCGCATTTTATCGTGCGTTCTCGGACAACATGGGGGAACGGGCACAGGCGCTACTTTATTATCGTGGCAATGAACTCGTAGGGCACGCGTTGTTATTGATGGACGGTGATGTCCTGCGCTGGCTGTATTTTGGTCGCAAGACAGCCGTCAATGATAGTCTGTACCTATATGTTGGCTACAGCGTCGTTAGCACCGCCATCGAACTTGGATTCAAGCGACTGGAAATGGGATTGACCACCTACCCCATCAAACAGGACCTCGGTGCTGAAATTGCGCCGATTTATCTGGCGCTACGCGGCACATCCGCGTTCATCAATCTGTTTGTCGGCCTGTTCTACCCCCTGCTCAACAGCATTCCCGCCACCAGCACACGACATATATTCAAATCCGAAAACATTTCTGCCAATATTTCTGCCAATATTTCTGCCAATACTTCTTCCAGCACTTCTGGCAATACCTCTGCCAATACCGCCATCAACTCGACCGGCATTACCGCACACCAGCCACCCGACGCAAAATCATCCTGAAGCCTTCGCGCCACCAGACGGTGCGCCCGGCCGAACGACGACGCCATTCGGCCAGCGTATCCAGCGCAGCTTCCGGTGTCAGCAGATGCCTGCCATCTCGCGACAAGTACAAGGGATAGTCCATCAGCACACCCGCCACCAGTTCGTCCAGCGTCAATCGGCGCTGGCGTCGGGCAACCGGCAACATATCTCGCGTCAGGCCCCAACCGGAATAAAACGGCTGTCCATGGCACACCACGGGTTTTTCCCGCAGCAAAGCTTCAAAACCAGCCAATGACGTCATGACGTGAACTTCATCCACAGCAGCCAACATCGCCCCCATATCTGCCTGGGCAACGACTTCGTCACACCATCGGTTCGCCTCATCATCCTCGCTGCCCGCAAGCCTCAATCGTGCCAACACATCTGGATGTGGTTTATACACCAGCCAGGCGTCCGGATTGGCCGCCCGTACCGCGCGCAACAACCCCATGTTGGTGCGTTCGCCGGGCGCGCCATACGCCAGCGAAGCATCGCTTTCCACCTGCCCCGGCACCAGAATGACCTTTTTGGCTCCGTTTGGCCGCTGCCAGGTACCATTTCCCACGTTATATTTCGTCAATCCTTTTGCCACGATACGCAAACGCAATTGTCGCGCCCGTTCGCGCATCGCATCATTCAGGACAATATTCATCAGGATTGTTTCGAGGTCAGACGGGCGCGTGGCATCGTAATAAATTCCCTGCCTATCCACTACCCAGGATATAGGGCGTACCAAATCGGCGCCCAACCCGACCGAGCGCAAAAACCCATCTTCCATTCGCAATACGCGCAAGCCGTCTGGCAAGCTCTCCGGCAAGGGCATCATTCCCCACGACAGCAACCAGCCAACAGCAGGCAATTGCTCGCGTCGCGTCGCAAACACCAGTTTTCTGCCCGCAAAACACTGTCGCAACACCGGATGTTTCCACCGCGGGAAAGACCAGGCATACAAAACCGACGGCATATCCGAAAAACGCGCTGCCGTGGGGAAATATTCAGGCAAAGCGCTCTCTCTCATGACGGATGTTCCATCTCTTGTGACAACTCTTGCAACAACGCATCAACCTGAACGAAATGCTGTGTCCAATCCGGAGCGACAAATGCGGACACTCTTTCACACTGCGCACGTCGGCGCATACTGTCTTCGCGTGAATATTCCAGCAGCATTTGTCGCCACCCCACGCCATCGATTGGGTCGAGATATTCTGGAATATCTCCCGCAATTTCACGAAATACCGCCAGATCACTGGCCAGCACAGGAATGCCCAACTGTAACGCCTCGATCAATGGAATGCCAAATCCCTCCACAAACGAAGGAAACAACAACGCCTGCGCGTGCTGCAACCAGCGGATCAATTGCGCATCGTCACAATCCGGCTGCTCCAGCACGACATTCTGCAAAACAGAACAACGCTCCAACATATCGACAACCTGCTCGCACTCCCAACCACGCTGTCCAATCAACACCAGCCGTGGCACGGCATTACCCGCCTGTTCTACCCACGCACGCCAGATATTCAGCAGCAACAAATGATTCTTGCGTGGCTCGATTGTGCCCAACATCACAAAATACGGTTCTGCCAACGGGCGGGCATCGTCCGTTCGCGCCAACATGCCTGCCGCCAGCAATGCAACGGTGTGTGGCGGCACAGGTAACGCATGCGTTTGAGCATACCGCAATAACACATCGCGTGTGGCAGACGAATTCATGACCAACGCTGCTCCGGCGTGCAACATGGTATCCAGCCGGCGACGATGCTTGTCGGCTTCACCTGGCCGGCAATACTCCGGATGCGTCATCGGAATCAGATCATGCAGAAAAAAAACCGGACGCAATGCCTGCCGCCGAATCTGTACCGCATAATCCGGATCATCGAGCCCGCTATGCCCGGTATGGAACAGCCACGCGCCACGACAACTGCGCCACGACAAAGCATACGCTTTGCCCACCAATCTGCGCACCAGCGCCGGCGACTGCGCCTGCGGCTCGGCGAGCAAGACTGCGAACAGTCGCGCCGAATCCGTTTTTCCCATCGCAAGCCAACGCCCGCCGAACCGGATCAGCGCCTGGGCATCTGCGCCATAATGCCGTAACCACGCCAGACCAACCCTGTCTACTCCCGTGGGCAAGCGACCTTTGAGCATACGGTCGACCAACCGGGTCACATCCATCAATATATCGACCATATTCCTGTTTTCATCAAACCTGAATCCGCGAAAGAAACCCAAGGAACCAATTCCCCGATATTTTGGCAGAATAAACTTTATCCCGCATGGATTTTACGGTTAGAATAAGCGCCATTCGTCTGTTTCCCGTCTGCACAAGGTCTGCACAAGTTCCATGTCAAATCGTTTTGCCACACAGTACCCCCTGATGACAAGCCTGCTCGCTCTGCTTCTTGCTGGTTGTGCCACTTACCCCGGCTGGCTGCCGTCCGATGGCCCCAGCCGCGAACAAGTCATGAACAGCAACAGCAAAAAATCGCCACGAATGTCTGATATCCAGTTAATCGATGTCAATGACGATGTCGCCCGCCAACTGTTGCACGATCGTCACAGCGCACTGTTTTCCGATACATTTGGCGCCACACACAAACTACCCTACGTCATTGGCCCTGGCGATGTCATCGATGTCACCATCTGGGAAGCACCACCGGCCATGTTGTTTGGCAGCATGCAAGCAAGCCATGTCGGCGCCAGCACCGCGCAAAGCATTACCTTTCCCGCACAAATGGTCGACAACAACGGCACCATCGAAATTCCGTTTGCCGGCGCCATTGATTGCAACAGCAAAACGCCCGAGCAAATCGAACACGAAATTGCCAACCAATTGCACGGTAAAGCGCATCAGCCACAGGTTCTGGTACGCGTTGTCAGCAACAATACCGATAATGTCACCATCGTCGGTGAAGTCAACAAAAGCATCCGCATGCCTCTGACCGCACGCGGCGAGCGTTTGCTCGACGCCATTGCCAGCGCCGGCGGCGTGCGCCAATCCGTCGGCAAAATGACCATTCAGATCACCCGCGACAAACAGGTTCACGATTTGCCACTGGACACCATTATCCGTGACCCGCAACAAAATATTGCGTTACAACCCGGCGATGTCGTCACCGCCCTGTACAAACCGCAAAGCTTCACTGTATTTGGTGCGACCGGCAAGAATCAGGAAATCGACTTTGAAGCGCAGGGCATCTCGCTCACACAAGCCTTGGCTCGCGCTGGCGGGTTACAAAGCAACGTTGCCGATGCACGCGCCGTGTTTATCTTTCGACTGGAAGACGACACAGCCCTACATTGGACACACCCCCCTCAAACGACCCCGGATGGCAAAGTGCCCGTTATTTATCAGGTGGACTTGCGAGATCCCGCCAGCTTTTTCGTGGCGCAGAATTTTCCCATGGACAATAAAGACGTCATCTA